>DASUPX010000414.1:0-2608 GCA_036280905.1 Rubrobacter sp.
TCTGCGAGCCCTTTCCTCACGAAACGCGTCGCCGTCTCCCCGCCCCCCTCGACCAGGAGACCCTTGATCTCCCGTCCGCCGAGCTCATTGAGCACGCGGCCCAGATCCAGGTTCGACTCGTCACCGGGCGCAGCGACCACCTCGACGCCGCGGTCCTCCAATTGCTTCTCACGACCGTCGAGCGACTTCTCCGCAGCGAAGACCACCACGGGGGCCACATCCGCCGTGTTCGCGAGCCTGCTTTCCGGGCTGATGGTGAGGCTGGGGTCGAGTACCACGCGCGTGATGCTGGGTGGCGGCGCGGGAAGGTCGCGGGCCGTCAGCATCGGGTCGTCGGTACGTGCCGTGTTGGCGCCGACCAGTACCGCTCCGGCCTCGGCCCTGAGCTCGTGGGCCCGCTGCCTGGCCAACTCACCCGTCACCCACTTGCTGTCTCCGCCGGCGGCGGCGATCCTGCCGTCCAGGGTGGCGGCGAGCTTGAGGTGGACGAAGGGCCGGCCCGTACGCATGTGGTGGAAGAACTGCTCGTTCTGACGGTCGAAGGCGAGATCATCTAGCACCTCGACCTCGACGCCGGCCTCGCACAACAACGCGACGCTACGGCCCCGCATCCTGGGATTGGGGTCGCGATGTCCGACCACGACGCGCGAGATGCCAGCCCGCAGGATGCTCTCCACACAGGGCGGCGTCCTGCCGAAATGATTGCATGGTTCTAGCGTTACGTACATGGTGGCCCCGTGCGCCGACACCCCGGCCTCCGCAAGGGCCGCTACCTCGGCATGGGGTTCACCGGTCCTGCGATGCCAACCCTCCCCCACGACCTTGCCATCCAGGGCGATCACGGCACCCACCAGGGGGTTTGGCGCAACCGTATAGCGCCCGCGCTCGGCGAGGCAGCGGGCAAGACCCATCATCGAATCCCGCAGCACGTTTTCCTTTCTCCCATCCGGACTCTGACCGTCGGCGCCGGACTACGGTCCAGAATGGACCTTCACCGGCTCAACCTCCGTAGAGGTTCGCGGGCTCCCCGAACGATTCTGCAAACCGCCCGGGCTCACCGCCGGTGCGGGAATTCCACCCGCCCCCGAAAGTTAGCATGGAGACGCTATCACACCAGCAAGTCTTCAACAAGGAAGCGCTTCGCGCTTCCGCACGCTCCGGCTAACGCCTCCGCTCGTCAGCACACTCGGGCTAGCGCCCTCGCTTGTCAGCAACGCTTCGGCTTCGCCTCGCTTTCGGCTAGTCGTCTCGATTCGCGTCGGTAGCTTCGACAACCCACCTCTTCCAAGCAGCGAATCTTTAGAGCGGCAGGGTGCAGGCCGCAGCGGAATTGGCCGAAAGCGAGCCAGGCAGAGCCGGGCGAAGCGCGCCGACAAGCGATTAGAGGGAGCGTGCTGAAAAACGAAGGCCCGAAGGGCCGTAGTGTGCTGACAAGCGGAGGCGAAGCCGGAGCGTGCTGAGGAGCGGAGGCGTTAGCCGGAGCGTCCCGACCTGCCGGCTTCGATGATCTTGCGCATCGCTGTGGCCGGGTCTCCGTTGAAGACGGCGGAGCCGGCGATCAGGACCTGGGCCCCGGCTTCGACCATTAGGGGGGCCGTCTCTTCGGTGATGCCGCCGTCTACCAGTAGGGGGACGCGGGTCATCTCCTTGACGCGCCTTACCTTCTCGACCATCTCGGGGATGAAGTCCTGTCCTCCGAAGCCGGGGTTGACGCTCATCACGTTTATGTAGTCCACGGCCGGTAGGGCCCACTCGATCAGCTCTGGCGGGGTCGTCGGGTTCAGGGCCAGGCCCGCCTCGCAGCCTCCCGACCGGATCAGCTCGAGCGTACGGTGCAGGTGGGTTACGGCCTCGGGCTGGACCTGGATGCTCGCGACGCCGGCATCTATGAAAGAGGGGATCAGGTTGTCCGGGTCTCGCATCTGCAGGTGGGCGTCGATGGGGAGGTCTATTGCCGCCGCGAGCGAGGCCGCGACAATGGGACCGACCGTCAGGTTGGGAACGTAATGGTTGTCCATCACATCGAAGTGGACCAGGTCGGCACCGCCCCTCTGCGCCCGCCGGACCTCCTCGGCCAGATGCGCGAAGTCGGCCGCCAGTATCGACGGCGCACCGACCACCCTGTCACCCAGCTCACCAAAATACGTCAAGAGCGTTCCTTTCTAGAACCTGGATCCAGGGGGTCTATCCGACAGAACAATACTTCCTCTTCTCGGGACGGCTGCATCCGGTCAACCCGGTAGCTTGCTGCGGTCCACGGCGAGTAGAACGTACCTCTCGCTCGGCGTATCTACGCGGCTCATCCCGGGAAGACGCTCGAGCGTTTCCACCAGCGGAGAGTCGTTCGGGATCATCACATAGTCAACCTCGTTGCGGCGCAGGATCTCCATCCGTTTCTCCAGCGTGGAATTGTAGAAAAAGCTCTTGACGTCGAGCGATCCTTGCGGGACCTCGATCTCCCCGGGAACCCTCTCCTCCAGCTCGGGAAGCACGCGCAACACCAGGCTGCCCCTACGGCTCACCACGTTTGCCTCATCAGAGTACGCGGGGATGCGTGCGCTCTGGAGATCCGGCGCCATCACCACCACAGGCGACCGTATCTGCTCCC
>DASUPX010000415.1:0-7066 GCA_036280905.1 Rubrobacter sp.
CCCGATGATGCCCTCGTCGCGCAACTCGATGAGCCTCTGGCGCTGTGCCAGCAGCAGCTCGGACATCAGGCGCTGGTAGTTGGCGGAGCGCTCTTCCACGCCGTCAGTGTCCTCCCCGAAGCGGGATGCGAAGCGGTTGCGGCGGTAGTTGTAGAGGCCCTCCACGCGCTCCGCCGTGTCCTCGCGCACCCAGTCTGCCTCCTTCAGCTCTTCCAGGCGCCGCAGCGCGGCATCGGCGACCTTGATGCGGCCCTTGTTCTCCTCCCGCTCTCCGATGTGGTCATCCTCCAGGCCGAGGGCCCTTATAAGGGGGGGCAGGGAGAGTCCCTGGACCACCAGAGTCGCCAGGATCACCGAGAACGTCAGGAAGATTATGAGGTCGCGTCCGGGGAACGGCGCGCCCGATGCGGTCTGGAAGGGCAGGGACAGGGCCGCCGCTAGCGAGATCACCCCCCGCATTCCCGTCCAGGCGATGATGGAGACGCTCCGCCATGAAGGAGCAGGGTCCCTCTCCCTGAGGGTACGGCTTACCCAGCGCGGCACGTACGTCGCGGGAAAGACCCAGACCATGCGTACCACCACTACCGTGACGCTGATCAGGAGGGCATAGAGGACGAGGTCGGTGGCCGTGAACTCGTCCAGGCTGCTGACCACGCGATCTAGCTGCAAACCTATGAGGATGAAGATGAAACCGTTTAGCAGGAAAGAGATGAGCTGCCACGTGCCGAAGCCCTGCAGGCGTGTACTCGAAGTGATTACGGCCGGGCTCTTGCGGCCGACGTACAGGCCGGTCGCGACTACGGCGAGCACGCCGGAGAAGTGCAGGTCCTCCGGGATGCCGATCAAGTCGTGGACTTGGACCCACACGGTATGCGGCAATTCCTCGGCCGTCAGGTAGGCGACGAAGGGCGTGAGGAGCGAGATTATGTTCTGTATGGAGGGATCCTGGGAGATGTGGCGGCGCGTCCAGATGACGAGCCAGCCCACGGCCAGGCCGACGGCGATCCCGCCGGCCGCTCCCACGACGAACTGCAATCCGGCCCCCCAGATAGAGAAGGCTCCAGTGACCACGGCCGCCACGGCCACCCGGAAGGCGACGATGCCCGTCGCGTCGTTGACCAGGCTCTCACCCTCCAGGATCGTGACGATGCGGCGGGGGACGCCGAGGCGCTGGGCTACCGCGGTGGCGGCGATGGCGTCGGTGGGGGAGACTATTGCGCCGAGCACCAGCGCGGCCGCCCAAGGTAGCCCGGTTGCCACGTGTGCCACGGCGCCGACCACGAAAGTGGTCATCAGGACCAGGCCGACCGAGAGGAACGTGATGGGCCTGATGTTCGCCCGGAAGTCACGCCACGAAGTGAATATCGCCGAGACATAGAGCAACGGCGGCAAGAAGAGCAGGAACACGAGCTCGGGGTCGAGCCTCACCTTCGGTAGCCCCGGCACGAACCCGAGCACCGAGCCCCCGATAACGAGCAGGATCGGGTATGGCACCTTGACCCGGTTGGCGAGCGTGGCGAGCGCCGCCACCGCCACCATAAGACCGACTATTATCTCAATCTGCGGCAAACCACAACCTCCATCAACGTTCCCTGCTCAGACGAAGCGCTCCGTCATAAGCTGCGTTACCTCCGCGTAGCGGCCCAGCTCCCCGAGAAGGGCCTGCACCTGCTCACTGTCCATATCCTCGCCGAGCCGCTCCAGATCGTTGATCTCGACCGTCGCCACGTACCGGTAGGGTGGCTCGCTATCTCCCTGCCCGGGGCGGACCACCCTGTGGCCACGCCAGTCGTCTACGGACGCTAGCCCGAGCACCGCAGGAACGTAGCGTTCCTCGAGCCAGCGCTCGTACGCCGCCGGGGTCACGTCCTCCTTCAGGTTGACCAGCACGAACATCGTGGGCATTTCGTTCCCCCTATCAGCCGCTCTGGCGCAGTTCTTCCAGGTCTATGTCGCGTTCGACGCGGCGCATCACGTCGGCGCTGATCTCACCCCTATCCCGCAGGGTGACGATGGTGTTTCGCTCGGCGTCGAAGAGCTCGCGCCTCCAGGTGGTCCACACCTCCGAGCTCTCCCTGTACTCGTCCGTGACGCGCCCGGCTTCGAGTCCCGACTCGTAGCGTCGGATGCGCTCGTTGTAGAGCTCGCGCAACTGTTCCTGGCTACGGGCCGGAATATTCTCGTCGCTTGATACCTCTTCGAGCCGCGTCAGCGCAGCCTGGGTGGCCTTTACTCGCGCCTGGAGCTCGGCCATGCGGGCCTCGTGCCCCTCGTCCTTGACTCCGAGGCGGCGGATGAGGAAGGGGAGGGTAAGCCCCTGGAAGACAAGGGTGGCGAAGATGACCGTGTAGGTAAGGAAGAGGATGAGATCCCTGTAGGGAAACTCGGCCCCGGCCTGCGTCTGCAACGGTATGGCCAGCGCGGCGGCCAGGGAGACAGCACCCCGCATACCACACCACCCCATCACCGCCCGCTCCCGCCAGGGCGCGCGCAGGTACGTGGATCGGAGCAGCCTGTCGAGGGCCGGGATGGAGCTCGGGGCGAAGAAGAACCACAGGAGCCTGAGACCTATCACGGCCCCGCAGACGAGCGCGGCGTAGGCGAGCAGCTGCGGGAAGGAGTACTCGCTTATGCCCTCCAGTATGATGGGGAACTCAAGCCCCACCAGAATGAACAACAACGAGTCCATGAGGAACGTAAGTACCGTCCAGAACGAGTTGCTCTGCACGCGAGCCCTGGCGGTAAAGCGCTTCGGGACCTGCCAGCCAACGTAGAGGCCCAGGGTGACCACGGCGAGGATGCCGGAGGCGCCTAGCGTTTCGGCCACGATGTATGAGAAGTAGGCTGGCATCAGGGTGAAGACGACCACGATGGTCGGGTCCGCCAGCCGTTCGTATAGTGGGGAGACGGCCACGGCCACCACCGCGCCGAGGAGTATCCCACCCCCGCTGACGAGCAGGAACTCGAGGCCGGCGTGCACCACCGAGAACGTCCCTGTCACCACGGCTGCGACGGCCACGTTGTACGCGACGAGCGCCGTACCATCGTTCACGATGCTCTCGCCGCCCACGATGGTGTGCACGCGGTCGGGAACGCCCAGCCTGCGGAAGGTCGCCTCCGCTGCCACCGGGTCCGTAGGCGCTACTACCGCACCGAGCACGAAGGCAGCAGCCCAGGGAATCCCGATCACGAAGTGCGCGGCCGCCGCGACGGCGCCCGTGGTGATCAGCACCAGGCAGATGGCCAGCAAGCCTATCGGGCGCGCGTGGGACCGCAGGTCGCGCGGAGACGAAGATAGGGCCGCCGACAACAGCAACGGTGGTATGAAGACGAGGAAGATGATCTCGGGCGGCAAAGCGACGTGGGGGAGGGCCGGTATGAGGCCGACGCCGACGCCCCCCAGAACCAGAAAGATAGGATAGGGTACGCCTATCATGCGGGCGAGCTGGCCCAACAGGGCGACGATGCCTAGAAGCCCGATCAGGAACTCCAGCCTGAACTCTAGACCGTGCACTTCTCCCCCCACGACCCCAAGCGGAAGATTACAGCCCCTTCTCTAACCTCGTGGCTCCATGACGACCTCGTCCAGGTAGCACCAGATCCAGTCCTCGCCCGGCTGAAAAGAGCGGACGAGCGGGTGGCCGGTGGCGTGGAAGTGCCCCGTGGCATGCCTGTTCCTGGAGCTGTCGCAACAGCCGACGTGGCCGCAGATGAGGCACTCCCTGAGGTGTACCCATCTGTCTCCCATCTGCAGGCACTCCTCGCACCCTTCGGCGCTGGGCTCCACGTCCCGTATCTGATCCAGATGCGTGCATGCTCCGTTTGCCAACTCGAAACCTCCTCGTGAGATTGCCTTCATGCCGCCGCCGTCTCTTCCTGCCTTCCGTCCGCCTCCTGCACCGGTGCCGGTCGGTTCTTGCCCTCTATAATGATCGCCGCCGCGACCGCGCTCGCGAGGGCCGAGCCCGCGGAGATGTACATGGCCAACCTGAACGCGCCCAGAAAAGACTGTTTTACGGCCGTCTCGATCTCTTCTGCCGTATCCCCGCTAACCCCGGGCGGAACCTCGGCCCCGCCAAGGTCCACTTTCTCGGCCTCGAGTTGCTGCCGCGCTTCCGGGGACAGGTCGAGTTGCTGAACGCGGGCGTCGAGGCTGCCCGAGAACACGAAGAACACGAAGATGCCGAGGATAGGTATGGCCAGCAGACCCGCCGTCCTCGAGACGGCGTTGTTGACACCGGAGGCGAGGCCGGAGTGCCTCCCTGACACCGAGCTCAAAGCCGTGGTCGTCAGCGGCGCTATGACGAGCGACATACCGAGGCCGAGCACCACGATGGCGGGGAAAAACGTGGTCCAGTAGGAGCCCTGGGTACCCGGCAAGGCGAGGAGCATGAAACCACCCGCAGCGATGATGGGGCCGATGGTAAGCGGCAGCCGCGCCCCGAAGCGGATGATCAAGCCCCCGGCCCACCTGGACATGAGGAACGTGATTATGGTGAAGGGCAGGAAGGAGCTCCCTGCGGCCGTCGCCGAGTAATCGTGGACCTGTATGAGGAGGAAGGGCAGAAAGTAGAGCGACCCTCCGAGCCCCGCGTAGAGCAGGAGCGTCAGCACGTTGGCCCCCGAGAAGTTTCTGGACCGGAACATGCCGAGGGGTAGCATGGGCTCCCGAGTCCTCCGCTCCCACCCGACAAAACCGATGATGCAGACCACCCCGAGCACGAGCGCGGCGATCACCCTGACGTTGTCGAAACCAGCCGCAGCAGAGGTTATGAGCCCGTATACAACCCCTCCCAGCCCGAGCGTGGCGAGCGCGGCGCCTGGGATGTCGAGCTTTCTGGCGTCTGGGTCGCGGCTCTCGGGGACGTGCTTGTAGGCGATGACGAGCACCAGGATCGCGAGCGGCACGTTTATCAGGAAGGCAGCCCGCCAGGAGACGTTCTCGACGAGGAAGCCTCCGAGGATGGGACCTAGGGCCGTCGTCACTCCAGAGAGGCCGGCCCAGGTGCCGATAGCCTTGCCGCGCTCCTCGCCCTCGAAGGAGGAGCTGATGATGGCCAGGGAGCCGGGCACCAGCAGAGCACCGCCCACGCCCTGAACGGCGCGGGCCACGATAAGCATGCCCGGGCTCGTTGCGAGCCCGCACCACACCGAGGCAAGGGTGAAGATGGCCACGCCAAGCATGAAGATGCGCCTGCGCCCGTAGTGGTCTCCTAGGGAGCCACCGACCAGGATGAGGGCCGACAGGAACAGGGCGTAGGACTCCACTATCCACTGCGCGTCGAGGGCGGTGGCGCCGAGGCGCGTCTGTATCTGCGGCAGCGCGACGTTCGTAACCGTGCTGTCGATAAAGGCCATGGCCGACCCGATGATGGTCGCCGCGAGGATCCACGGACCAGACCGTGGTGCGCACGGGGCGTCGGCACGCCTGGAGCTTATGACCCCCGCGTCGCACGGGGGATTACCTATGTTCGACAAAACGCCGGTCCTCTCCGCGGCATCGGTGTCCGGGTTGTGATCCGCTCAGAAAGAGGAGCCTTCCGTGGTCAGGAACTCGGCCTCCTCGGGGGTCGTCTGGCGGTTCAAAATCTCGTTCCTGTGCGGGAACCGCCCGAAGCGCTCGACTATGTCCCTGTGGGCCTCGGCGTAGGAGACGACATCGGGCGCGCCGGGCTCGCCGGCGAGCCGTTCGAACATCTCCACCGAGCGGCGCTGCTCCTCCACGCTCTCGCTGTGCATGAAGGGCATGTACAGGAACATTCTCTGGAAAGCGGGAAGCTCCCTGTCAAGCGCGTGCTCCACAGCGTACTTCGAGGTCGAGAGCGCCCTGTCGTCCTCCGCGTGGGTACGCCCATCGCCACGGAACATGTTGCGTGGAAACTGGTCGAGCACGATGACCAGCGCCAGGCAACTCTCGGCTTCCTCGCGCCAGCCGTCGAGCTTTCCAGCCGCGGCCTCCTCGTAGAGTTCGGCGAACCTTGCGGTGATCGTGGCGTCGAAGTCGGGGTCCTTGCGGAACCACTCCTCGCGGAACTGGCCGTATTCAGGGTCGTTCTCGCTGCCGAACCAGAACTCCAGAACCTCTCTGGCCCTACTCCGCACGGCCGATGACCGTTATGTCTTCTTCGCTGCGGGTGAAGGTCCGACCCTCCACGCGGCTTCGGTAACCCTCGATCATCCAGAGCTCGGGTACGATCTCCGAGACCAGCTCTCCATCGTCGAACATCCTGACCATGGAGCTCTCCGAGACGACCACGGAGACCGCGCTCGTCTGCTGGGAGATGGAGGCGCCGGCCATGTGGCGGCTGCCCAGCCCTAGGGGCAGGTCCAGGTTGTCGGAGGAGGCGTCGATGTAGCGGGCCGCCGACAGTACCACGCCCGCGTTCGAGACCAGGAAAGCGCCGTCGAGCTGGGCCAGTTCCTTGATGGTCTCCCGCATGTCATGGTGCTCTATCTGCTTGTCCTCGTCGGCGTGACCCTGCAGGGGGTCCAGGATCAGGGGCTTCGAGCGCCGCATCACCTCACCCGAGTCCCCGACCACGAAGAGCGTGCCGATCTTGCGCCCCTCGCGGCCTTCGCGCGCGATCTCGACCGCCAGCGAGACGGTCTGTTTGAGCACCCTTGCGTTGACCCGCCGCTTCTCCGAGCAAATCTCCTCGAATATATGAGTCTGGCCCATCTCTATCAACCTCCGTTCTGTCTGCCAACTACGGGCAACCCGACCGTAAACCTGGTCTCGCCCGGCTCCGACCGGACCGAGATGCTACCACCGTGGGCGACGACGGTGCGCCGCACCACGTTGAGGCCGAGCCCGGTCCTCGCTCCGACCTCCCTGGTGGTGTAGAAGGGCTCGAAGACCTGTCCTTGCGCTTCGCGCGGTATCCCCGGCCCATCGTCGGCGACCTCGACCATAACCTGCCCTTCCCGAGCGTAGGCCCTCAACGTGATGTTACCGCGGCCGTCCAGCGCGTCCGCGGCGTTGTCGATCAGGTTGGTCCACACCTGGTTCAACTCGCCGCCGTTTCCCCGCACCCTGGGTAGGTTCTCCTCGTACTCCCGCCGCACG
>DASUPX010000416.1:0-16386 GCA_036280905.1 Rubrobacter sp.
CTAGTACTCTCCTGGCTGGTGCTCTCTCCGGTGGTGGCCTCCGGTACGGGAGTTTCGTCGGGGCCGATCACGGCTACGATGTCGTAGGCGAGGTCGTCATCCATCTCGAGCTTCCATTCCCCGCCGTCCTTCACCATCTCCTGCGTGACGGACGGGTCGATCTCGGGGTCGGAGGCGATGTCACCGTCACGATCGTAGAACGTCCTCGTGATCTGGAAGGTGGCCGTGTCATCGCTCGTGTAGATCGGTGTCATGTCGTCGAGGGCGACGTACTGTTTGCCCCATCTGGGTTCCCAGAACGAGAGCCACTCACCCAGGGTGATGTCCTGCACGGACGAAGGGTCGAACAGCTCGTACGCCTCCTCGTAAGCCTTCTCGTTCAGATATAGGTGGTAGACGCGAAGGTAGTCCTCCGGGGGCATACCGTCCATGTTTCGTTCGAGCAGGTCGATACGGGCCTTGCCGCGGCGCGTCTCGATCACCAGCGTCTCTGGTTCGATCCCGTTCGGGACCTCGAAGTACATGGTGGAAGCCTTGGTCTGGTCCGTTCCGAGTTCCATGCCATCGGTACCGCCTGATGGGGGTCGGATCGAATCATCCAGTTCGTAAGAGTTGCCTCCATCGTCGATGAGCTTCACTCCGAAGCCCGTCGTCAACGGAGAACCGGACACGTTCTTCGTCAGGTAGTCTATAACCACGTATTCGCTCTCTATGTCGCCGCGCGATTGCGGGGATGCGCCCGGCTTCGCCAGGGAATAGACGCGGTCCTTCGCGCGCGCATCGAAGATTCTGAACGACAGATCACCGGCCTTGACGCGGTCGCCGATTGCCCCGTCGGGGTCGGCCTGCTCGCTAAGTGGGACCGGTCCCTCGTCGCGCGGCTTGGGAGAACCGGCTATAACTTCCTCGCTTCCGCCATTGTCCCCCCCGGCCGTAGAGCAGGACGTGAAGATCAGCAAGGTCGCCACGAACGTGGCGACGATCACGAAAACGTCTATGAGGCTCGTCTCTCTGTTAGCTCGCTCGATCAAGACGAGAGGATTATACGACGGGTGAACTCGAGGTTGGTCTTGCCAGCGATCGCCCGGTGCGTGAATGACACGTGAGGCACCCGCACCCCCACACCGCCGGTGGCTCGGGAGGCGCCGCGCTTAGCCGCACCGCTTTCGGGTTCGGACACAGGCGCCCGGTGGCGGTCGACATCCCACACGAGCCTGTTGCGACCGGCGGCCGCGGAGGGTACCTTTGCGGGGACGTCGATAACGGAGAGATGGAGAGCGGTTTGCCTGATGAGGCAGAAAAGCCGGTGAACGCTGGCATCATCGGCGAAATCGAGCGGAGGGCCATCGTTATCGCGGACTACGATCCGGCATGGCCCCGTCGTTTCGCTCTCGAAGAGGCCAGGATCCGCGGGGCGCTCGGCCCGGCGGCTTTATCCGTCGAGCACGTCGGCTCCACCGCGGTACCCGGGCTGGCCGCCAAGCCGATAACCGACATACTGCTCGTCGTCGAGGATTCGAGCGACGAGGGTACTTACCTAACCCACCTGGAAAGGGAAGGCTACGTCTTGCGCGTGCGAGAGCCCTATTTCGAGGAGCACAGGATGGTCAGAACACCCGAGAAGGACGTGCATATCCACATTTACTCGCCGGACTCCAGGGAAGGCGAACGTCTGATCCTGATGCGCGATCATCTGCGCCACGACAGAGCGGACCGTGAGCTGTACGCTAGCACCAAGCGCGAGCTGGCGCGAAGGGACTGGCCGACCATGCAGCATTACGCGGACGCCAAGACGCAAGTAATCCAGGAAATCCTCGTTAGAGCCCGCAGATCGGCTCGAAAACCCCGGTGATCTGACTCGTATGGCCTTCGGTGACCGGCCGGTCATCGGGTCTCCGGGCAAAATTACGGCCCAATCGGCCGAATGCGTGGGCCCGTGCGCGTCGGCATCCCGAGAAACGCTATCATTCCCGAATGGCCACGCTGCTGTTCACCGCGTTCGCACTCGGGCTGGCGAGCCTCGACTTCACGGCGACCGTGCTGGCGGTCGGCGCCCTCGGCGCGGGGGCACGAAATCGGGCGCTCCTCGCCTTCGGATGCGTGTGCATTCTCGGCACGCTGGTTTTCGGCGCGACGCTCTCGCTGGTGATCGGACCACGGATCGCCGGCCTGAACCTGGCCTCGCTTCTGCCCCACGACCACGCGGAGGACCTCATAGCGGCCATAGTAGAGGTCCTGTTGGGTGCCGGCCTGGTGACCTGGGGAACCGTACGCGTTCTCAGGCCCCACACCATCCCACCAAAACCGACCGTACCGCGAGGGGTTGGCCCAGCTTCCCTGGCTGCCGTCGGCGTCCTCTTCGCGCTGGCGGCGATTCTCGACCCGCCCTTCCTGTCGCTCGTGGTGATCGCCGGGCGTTCAGAACACTTCTGGCCGGTCGTAGCCGCCCATTCGACCTGGGTGTGCGTCAGCCACGCGCCCCTGATCCTGCTTCTGGCCCTGGCGCTTAGCACCGACCACGAACTGGTCGTGAACCGATTTCAGACCTTGTGGACGAGGATACGCCCGATCATGGTTCGCCTGGTTACGATCGTCGTGCTCCTGGCAGGGGCGCTGCTCCTCCTGGACGCGACGTGGTTCTTTCTTACGGGCGATCTGTTTCTGCCAACGTAACCACAGGCGTCGGCCGGCGCGGCACTTGCTCGGTTCGACGGCGGACCGGCGTTGCGCCGTTCCAGCGCGACAGCATCTTCGCTACGCAATTCGAGGATGCGCCGAGTCTGGGCTGATGCCATGACTACCGTGCGAGCCGGGCCGCTGGCCCGCTGGAGCGATGAACCAGAGGAGGAGCGTATGTCGTCGGAGAAGCAAGCCACCGTCTACGGGCCTCCGGACGAGGGTGAAAACGGTCTGGTTGTTGGGCGATACCTACCATTCTGAAGGTGTCCAGGGAGCAGACCGGCGGGGCCCTCACGCTGCTCGAGGCGTTGGCACCTCCGGGCAGGGGGCGAGGCACAAACACCATCTCGACGACGAAGTGTTCATCGTTCTCGAAGGCGAACTGCTGGTCACAGTGGACGGTCGCGCTCCCGTTGCCGGTCGATACGGTTATATCCGTGCCGAAAGGCACCCGGCACTCTTACGCCGTCTCAGGGACGACGCCCGCGGGAATGGACGAGATGTTCGGCGAGATAGGTAAGCCTGCCCAGCCCGGAGTGACGGCCCGCCGGCCAGCGAGGAAGACGTCGCCAGACTGCTCTCGATTGCGGCAAAGTACAACTTCACGATCGTGCCACCAGGAGAGGCATAACCCCTCTCGTTCGCGCAACGTCGCAAAGGGGAAGTGTTGGGAACCCGTTTGCACGCGCTCCTACAGGTTACCTGTGGCTCACCCGAGGCTCTGGTACGTACCCCGGGCCGACTACGACCTTCAGGGCTTTCGGGATCACCTGGAACACCGCGGGTTCATTCCCTATGACCTCCCCGTCGACGGTGAACTCCAGACTCCCCGGGCTCGCCTCCACCCTGATCTCCTTCGCCCGGGCGACGAAGACCCCTTCTTTGTCCAGGTAGTCCGAGTTGGCCAGAACTGCGGGGGCGAGCTTGAACACCTCCAGTACTCCGATGTCCTCTATGACCACGAGGTCGAGGAGCCCATCCTCAGGATTGGCCCTGGGGGCCGCAAGCCAGCCGCTTCCGGCGTAACGGCAGTTACCGATGGCCATGCTGACCGCGCGGAGTTGCCGCTCGATGCCATCCAGCGTCAACGTAACCTCCTTCGCCTCGTACTCGCGGGCCACCTCGAGCGAGGCCCTCAGATAGGCTAGTTTCCCCCACTTCCTCTTCATCTCCCCGTCGGCGGCACCCGAGATCTCGGCCCCCATACCCCCGGTGGCCACGTTGATGAAGAACTGCTCCCCTCTGCTATCCGAACGGACCCTGACCGCGTCCAGGGTTCGTACCCGATTCTGGTGTAACACGGCCCGGGACTCCGAAGGCTCCTCGGGTATGGCGAGAGTGGCTGCAAGATCGTTGCCGGTCCCCGCCGGCAAGATAGCCAGGGTAACACCAGCGGGGAAACCGGCCATGCCGAGGCCGTTGACGACCTCGCTGATCGTACCGTCGCCCCCGACGACGATGAGCAAGCCCTCACGCCACTCCCTGGCAGCCTCCGTAGCATCTCCGGGACTCTGCGTGGTGATCCACTCTAGATCGTAGCCTTCCAGCTCCCGTTGCAGATCCGTGGGCTCG
Source organism: Rubrobacter sp. (assembly GCA_036280905.1). Lineage (GTDB taxonomy): Bacteria > Actinomycetota > Rubrobacteria > Rubrobacterales > Rubrobacteraceae > Rubrobacter_D. The sequence goes on from DASUPX010000416.1 coordinate 4,252, forward strand.
TAGCCACCCCCACTTGACGCCGGGTTGCAGATCGCCCGCGCCTTCAATGCCAAGCGTTCCATAACCTCACCTTTCGTCAGTGGTGGTTGTTCCCCGGGTCACAGCGATTGACGCCGTTCCCGTACGTGGCAAGAGTTGCGCTCCCGTCCTGCAGGAGCGCCGCCTTAGAAAGCTTCACTCATTCTAGAGAAGCTGCAATACGAGCAATATCACCACGATTACAACAACGACGATTATCAACGTGCGTATCATCCCATACCCCCTCTCGCAGACATGATCCCCAACGAAGCGCAAAGCCGACAGGTCGGTAGCCCGCGCCGAGCCCCGACCTGTCAGCACGCCGCTATTACTTCAGAAATTTCTTGGCGGTCTTCATTGCCTTGTCCGCACCGCTATTCGAGCCTTCTGTGCGCTTGTCGTCCTTACCACTTCCGGAGATCTTGTCCTTGGCGGCTTTCGTTCCTGCATCTTTGATCTTCTTACCTATGTCGGCCATCTCGGCCACCTTTCTCTGTAGGTGTACGTTTCTGTTCCGCTACGAAGCGATCTTTATCTTCTGCTTGATCTCTTTACGGAGAGATCGGCGATTCTTGTTGTACTTCTCGTACTTCCTGAGCCGTTTCAACTCATCGACGCTGAGGCCGTTGAGGTACTCGGTGGCCTCGCCCACATCCATCTCGTCGTAGCCCTCTTTCGGGAAGGTAGCCGTCGCAGTACTCTTCTGCAATTCCTCGGCGACCGCCTCGGCCCTCCGCATCTCTGTGGCTACCTCATCTGCCCCCTGCTTCTCGGCTTTCTCCTTCTCGGTTTCCTGGGGGGCTTCGTCAACGGCTACCTCGGTGTCCTCCGCGCTGTCGGTGGTGGGCCCCGTGAGTTTGGACCTGCTCTGCTCCCGGCCCAGGCTCTCCACAGACGTCGCGCTCGCCAACGCGTTCTCCCACTGCCCGAAAAACGACCGGGCCATGCCCTGGAAGAGCGTTGACTGGAGGCGGAAGCTCTCGGCCCAAGCCTGCGACGTCAGACGCAGGATCCGGGTGTTCATCTCCTGAGCCTCGAGTGCGTAACCCATCGCGGTCTGTACAGACTCCTGGGTGGCCGACAACGCCATCCAGTCGGCTTCTCCCCCGTTATCCCTCCTGTCGATACCAGTGACTTTCAGCGCCATAGACGCGCCTCCGTTTCATGTGAGTAAATGGTTTATGAATATATATGTACCCTGCACACAAGAAGATCAAACACGTTGTCACGGCGTGCTTTCGAAGTAAGCCCATACGGAGGACCACGGTTAGCGGTCAGGAACCGCCGGGCTCGGGATGAGATGGCGTGCCAGAGATAAAAGTTGCGGGTTTACCGGAACTACAACGGTATGCGAAGCGGTTGAGTAGGGATGATGCAGCCGCCGGGACCGCCGCCACAAACTCATACCCGAAGCGACCTAAGGCAAGGGTGGTGTCCGCAGGCTTCGAGGCCGGTTGGACGAGGACTTAGGTGGGATGGTTCGCCCGCCGCATCCGGGGCCTCGCGCGACGGGGCTATACTTACAAGTGCTTTTGCAGGAACTTCTCGACTGCTTCGTAGGCTTCTTCCTCTTCCCGGAACAGCCTCGGGAAAAAGTAGAAGCCGTGCGGCATCCTCTCGCTCACGAAGAGCTCGACCCCCCTGTTGCCCGTCTCTTCGAGCCTGCGGGCGAAAGCTCGGGCGCTATCGATCATGGGGTCGGCGGTCCCGACGACGAGGATCGTTGGCGGGAAGCCGCGCAGGTCGGCGTGGACCGGGCTAACGTGGGGGTGGGGCCAGTCTTCATGGCTCACGTATGCTCCGCGCATAAACCCCGCGAAAGCGGCGTCGTAGACGATTCCCTTGGGGGCGAGCCGGTTGAACGAGTCGTATTGTTCGAAGTCGAAATCGCATACAGGACCGAGCATCACCACCGCCGCGGGCAGCGGCAGGTCCGCATCGCGTGCTCGCAGCGCCGCGGTCACTGCAAAGTTCGACCCGGAGGAATCGCCGGCGAAGACGACGCGGCTGGTGTCAGCCCCGAGCGTGCCGCCCTGCTCCAGGATCCAGCGGTATACGGCAACGCAATCGTCGAGGCCGGTCGGGAACGGCCACTCCGGCGCCAGACGGTAGTTCACGCTAACCACGACCAGACCGTTTTGCACGCACATCTTCCGGGTCAAGAACTCCGTGTCCTCCGACCGGCCAACCATAAAGCCCCCGCCGTGGAAGTACAGCATCATCGGCAGGTTCTGGGGCGCCCCCTCCGGCCGAAAAACCTCGCAACGAATAGGGCCGTCTGGCGACGGCGCGAAGGCCCGGGTTACGGCCACGTTCGGGAACAACTTCTCGGCGGATGGGGGCAACAGCTTCGGGTCGATGGGATCCTGCTGGCCCAGGTATCCAGTGCGCACCGGATGGATCATCATCTCGCGCAGCGACAGCGTCCCCCGCAGCCGCGCGACCACCTCGTAGTTCGGTGCCGCCGGATCGTGGGGGTCGATATGAGAAAGGGGCCACGTTCCTCCTCATGCCTGCTCACTTCTCGCGGCCGCCCCGGTGGGCCGTCCCAGAGCAATTCTGCTGAATGACTGACCTGGTGGAGAGCGAGCGGTCAGCTATCAGCTTTTCTGGCTGAAGGCTGACCGCTGATGGCTTTCCTTCGAGGAGGGTCGATTCTTCTGCAAGCTGCTCGGATTATTGGTGCACTACGATGTGCACGTGCTCGCAGTCGTCGGCAACCGTGTCAGGCCGAGAAGATATCTCCCGGCCCTCATCGTCGACTACAACGCGCTAAGGCTGGCCTTCCTCGACCTCGGTAATCTCGTCGGCCAGAAGCCCGTGGGCCTCCCTGTGAACTGCTACTGCCGCCTCTTTGTTGGGAGCTTCGACCAGGCAGAAGACCTCTCCGGTGCCCTCGTTGAACCAGTAGCGATGGTACTTGACCCCGTACTGCTCCTGTATCTCCTCGTCCTTCCTTTGGGCGTCGGCCACGGCGTCCGCGGTCAGTCCCTCGATGTGCTTGTGGTGGTCCATGAAAATGGCATTCCGGTCGTCCTCCTTCCGCGTCGTGGGCACCATGTTCGGCACCCTCTATCTGGCACGGAAACACGTGTGGCAACCACACGCCAAAACCGGCCCGAGAGACAAGGAACGCGGCAGAAGGGGGCCACCGGAGCGGAAGGGCGTGGCCCGGGTCCGGTCGCTAGTTCACTACCTCGGCCATGACCTCTTCGGAGATATCGAAGTTGGCATAGACCTCTTGCACGTCGTCGTTCTCTTCGAGCGCATCTATAAGGCGCAGGGTCTGCCTCGCGGTTCCAGCGTCGAGGTCGATGCTGTTCTGGGGGATCATGGTGATCTCCGCGTTCTCCAGAGCCACGTTCGCCACGCCAAGGGCCTCCCTTACAGCCCTGAAATCCTCCGGCGACGTGACGATCCGGTAGTCGTTCTCCTGCTCGGCGACGTCCTCGGCTCCTGACTCGAGTGCGATCTCCATCAGCTCGTCCTCGTCCGCGGCGTCCTTGGGCACCAGGATAATGCCCTTTCGCTCGAAGAGGTAGGCGACGGAGCCGCTTGTGCCGAGCTTGCCGCCGTTCTTGGAGAAGACGTAGCGGACGTCTGAGGCGGCCCTGTTTCGGTTATCGGTTAGCACGTCGACGAGGACGGCGACCCCGCCAGGCGCGTAGCCTTCGTAGGTTATGCGCTCGAAGGTCTCGGCGTCGGATCCCGCGCCCGTACCCTTGTCGACGGCCCGCTGGATGTTGTCGTTTGGCATGTTAGCGTCCCTGGCCTTCTGCACCGCGAGCTGAAGCGCCGGGTTCATCTCCGTGTCCCCGCCGCCCTCACGCGCGGCGACCGTGATCGCCCGCGACAACTTGCCGAACAGTGCCCCGCGCTTCGCGTCGGCGGCACCTTTCTTTCTCTTGATCGTTGACCACTTGCTATGACCGCTCATATGGAACAAACCTCCCGCAAAAAGTACTCGTGGAACCTGACGTCGTCCGTGAGCTCGGGATGGAACGCTGTGACCAGGATGTTCTCCCCCCGGGCCGCGACCACCCGCTCCCCAACCCTGGAAAGAACTTCGACCCCTGGCCCCACGTCCTCGAAGAACGGTGCCCGGATAAAGACGCCCGTGAACGGCTCTTCGAAGCCCTCGACCTGGAGATCCGTCTCGAAGGAGTGAACCTGCCGCCCGAACCCGTTGCGCTCTACGAGCGCGTTCATCAGGCCGAGCAGCGGCTGGCGGGGCCCGGTCGTCGCCGACGCCGCGAGCACCATCCCCGCGCAAGTGCCCCAGACCGGTCCGCCCTTGTAGAAGTAGCTGCGTATGCCGTCAAGCAACCCCGAGGAGACCATCATCTTGCCTATCGTGGTCGACTCCCCGCCGGGGACGATGATCCCGGCCAGGCCCTCCAGGTCCTCCACGGCCCTGACCTCCACGGGCTCGACGCCCAGGCCGCGCAGGATCTCCGCGTGCTCCTTGAAGTCGCCCTGTAGCGCGAGGATCCCGATACGTGCCGGACTATCCTCTCCGGGCAAGGCGCCGTTGGTCTCGGTCTTACCAGCCACGGGTCGCGAGCCGCTCCCCTTCCGCAAGGTCCCCCATCTCTCTGCCGACCATCGCCTCGCCGAGCCCCCTGCTCGCCTCGGCTATGACCTTCGCGTCCTTGTAGTGGGTGGTCGCCTTCACGATGGCCCGGGCGCGCACGGCCGGGTCGCCGCTCTTGAAGATGCCGCTGCCCACGAACACGCCGTCGGCGCCGAGCTGCATCATGAGCGCGGCGTCTGCCGGTGTGGCGAGACCGCCAGCCGTAAACAACACGACAGGAAGGCGACCGTTCTCCGCGACCCACCGCACCAGCTCGTAGGGAGCCCCGAGGTTCTTGGCCTCCGTCATCAGCTCCTCCGGGTCGAGGACGCCGAGGCGACGGACCCCGCCAACGATGGCGCGCATGTGGCGCACGGCCTCGACCACGTTGCCGGTGCCGGCCTCGCCCTTGGACCGGATCATGGCCGCTCCCTCGCCGATCCGCCGGAGGGCCTCCCCCAGGTTGGTGGCCCCACACACGAAGGGCACCTCGAACACGGCCTTGTCTATGTGATGGCTCTCGTCTGCCGGCGTGAGAACCTCTGACTCGTCGATGTAGTCGACCTCGAGGGCCTCCAGAATCTGGGCCTCAACGAAGTGGCCGATGCGTGCCTTCGCCATCACCGGGATGGAGACGGCGTCCTGGATCTCAACGATCTTCTCGGGATCGCTCATCCTGGCGACCCCGCCATCGGCCCTGATGTCAGCGGGGACCCGCTCGAGCGCCATGACCGCGACGGCCCCGGCCTCCTCGGCGATCCTGGCCTGCTCGGCGTCGACCACGTCCATGATGACGCCGCCCTTGAGCATCTGCGCCATACCGCTCTTTACCCTGAAAGTTCCTGTCGACTGCCCGTTCTCCGCCATATAATTCTCCCGTGGGTATCTACTAGAATTTGTAAGGGATATCTTACTACCGGCAACCCACTGCGCCAAACCGGAGAGGGCACAGGAACCAGCCCCGCCGGAGAACTACTCTCCGATTCCGGCTTCCCGTTTACTTTCGCGTCTTCTTGCGTTCTCTGGCGTATTCCTCGGAGAACTTCTTTAGGAACGCCTGCGCGGCGTGCGTCGCCGCCCGCTTGGCCGCGGGGAAGGCGAGGGTGAACTCGCTGCGGGCGAGCTCGCTGACCTTCTGGATGGCGCGCCTTCCGGCCCCGTCTCCTCCCTGATCATCGCGGCGTCTGAGGCGGACCATTACTCTATCTCTATGCGCTCGCGGCTCGCGGGGCCTGCCGGGTCCTGTGGTCCTTGCGGCCTCACCAGCTCTCCGAGACCTTTGAGCGTCTCGAAACCCGCCTTTCTGAAGTGCCTGGCGGCCCTCGTCCGTCGCTCACCAGGTACGAGCACGTAGGCGACGACCCCTAGCATGGAGCCCCTCCGCTGCCGTTTCTCAGCCATCCCTCAACCTCACCCTCAGCGCCCCTTCCTCGAAACTCGCCCCAGACGCCGACAGCCGCGCCAAAGCATCCGGGAGAAGTATGTTGCGCCGGTAGCCGCCAACCTTGACCAGCAACTCGGCCCCCTTCTTCGAGAGGTCCACCGTTCGCTTCTCCGCGAGCGGGAGCTGGAACACGACGTCGTAGCCGCCGTCGCTCTTGATAATGTCGTGGGTGGCGCCCTTGAATAACACGTCGAGGGGTTCCGCCTCCTCGAATACGTCCTCGGCCAGGGCGCCGAGCGCTTCGAGGCCGAACATCTCGCGTTCGTAGAGGCGGGCGGTCAGAATCGGAATTGGCGCGAACGACTCTTCGATGGTCTTTATGTGCCTTGTCTGGGCTTCGCGCCAGCCCGCGAAGTATGGGTCGGTGATCGAATCCGGCAGCAGGCGGTTTATCACTACGGCGTCGACACCATAGTCGTAGAGGTTCAGGTAGGTGTACGCGCGGCGCGCTTCGGCGATTACCATCTTCTCGGCGTTCACGACCAGGCGCACGGAGGCGTCATCGCGGTCGGTCAGGATCTCCTCCACGCTCGCTATCGCCTCGTAGAACCTCTGGCCGGCGGCGAAGACGCTGTCCTCGGGGAGTGGCGGCAGGGATCTCGCCCGATTCGCGAAGGGCCTGACCAGCTTCGCGGCGCGGCGTTGCAACGGGAATATCTTCTCCACGTACCAGCTCATGTGGTCGGGGAGGCTCAGAAGCTTCAGCGTCTCGCCCGTCGGCGCGGCGTCGAGGATAAGGGCGTCGTAGAGACCCTCCTGGTTGTGCTGCCTGACCTTCAGTAGCCCGAAGAGCTCGTCCATCCCGGGCAACATCGCCAGCTCTTCGGCGGCCAGCGTGTCTGTGCCCTGCCACTCGAAGAGGGTCGTCATGTAGCCCTGGATCTCGGACCAGTTGTCCTCGATCATGGAGGTGTGGTCCATCTCCTGCGCCCACAAGCCCGTTGCCATCTCTCTGGGCTCCGGGCCTATCTCCGTGTCGAAGGCATCGGCCAGCGAGTGGGCCGGGTCCGTGCTCATCACGAGCACCTTCTTGCCGGCGCGCGACGCTTTGAGGGCCGTAGCGGCGGCCACGCTCGTCTTGCCGACACCACCTTTTCCGGTATAGAGGATCGTACGCACGGCTTACAGGAGGGATCCCGGGTCGGCCACGAACGTCGCACCCGTCATGAGGCCCAGGACCACGATCAGGCCGATGTACACGGCCCCCACCGCAATCCGGTTGCGAAACGGTATGTCGTAGTAGGCCCGTCCCTCCGAGGTGTTGCGGTTCTTCCACCTGTTCCACAGCTCGGGCAAACCGAGTAGCGCGATGAACGCCATGATCGGCGCTACGAAGAACAGCGCGACCATGACCACGAGGCCGGCCACCTGGAAGGCCAGCGACATGGCCCCCACCGCCCTGCCGCCGTCGAGCGGCAAGAGCGGTGCCAGGTTGAAGAGGTTGATGATCGAGTTGAAGTAAGCGAGCCCCAGAAACACCGGCTCTCGCGTGGCGGCGTATAGTCCGAGGGTCGCGAAACCCCCGAGCATGCCGAGCACGGGACCGGCGAGGCCGACGCGAGCCTCGGCCAGAGCGTCTTTGGGCATCTGCTTCATCGCCACGAAAGCCCCAAGCAAAGGGATGAACATGGGGGCTGAGGCCGGGATGCCCTCGCGTCGCAACTGCAAGACGTGTCCCATCTCATGTACCCAGATCAAGACCACGATCCCGACCGCAAACCACATTGGAAACAGCAGGGCGTACACCCCTATGCTCAACAGCATGGTCAGCGCCGTGCCCAGGAACTTGACCTTGAGCAGGAGCAGCGCGAGCCCCTTGAACTTGAAGAGGAGCACCCCGAGCGCGGCAAGGGGCACCAGAAAACGCTTCAGCACGCCCCAGATGCCCCGCGGCTTCGGAGGCTCGTAAGACTGTTGCGGCCCTGGACCCTCGACGTCGCTGCGGAAGATGGGCTCGTGCGCCTGCTCGGAATCCGACCGGTAATCCATGGCCCGATTATACAGCCCGTCAGCCAGGAAAGACCGGACGGTCTCTGGCGGTTCGTGAACCGCCCTACGGTTTCATGGGGTATTTTACGCCGGTGGGCGACGCTCCCTTTCGAAGCGCTGCTGGGCCTCTACGGTCCTTACGGCCTCGGGGACAGCCTCCAGGCGGCCCCTGGGGATCTCCTCCCCCGTGTCCTCGCAGACGCCGTAGGTTCCCTCTTCTATCTTCTGCAGGGCCCGCTCCACCTCGCCGAGGCGGCGCTCGATCCCCTCCCCTACCGAGGCGTCCATCTCACGGTCGAAGAGAGACTGGCTCATGTCGCCGGAGTCGGTCTCGGAGAAGTCGTCGCCACCGCCTTCCAGCTCTACCTCGTCCTCCTCCAGGCCATCACGCAGCCCTGTAAGCTCCTCCCTCAGGTCGACGAGCCTGCGTCTCTGATCTTCGACGAATTCCTGGTCCAAGGTGCCGCCAGCCACGATCCCTCCCGGGTTTGATCACATGTTCGACAAGACACCGTTACCTTACACGCCAGAGGCGGGATTCCCAACTCTCCTGCCCTGATCCCCTCTGCAGAACGGATTTTGCGCACATGAGGAGTCCACCCTAGCCTCGGAGAGCCGACTCCGTTATGATTTTGCTATGGCTACTTCTACTTCACAGGCGGACATCCTCGTACTCTCCAGCGCGATAGGCAGCGGTCACATGCGGGCGAGCGCCGCGCTGGCCCAGGGCGTAGGGCTGGTCGACCCCGACAGAACGTGCTCCATCGTGGACTTCCCACACGAGGTCTCGCCGGCGGTCGAGGACCTGATCCGGCGCACCTACCTGGAATCTTTGAAGCTGATGCCTGACCTCTACGGCAAGCTCTACCGCATGTCGGAGACGCGGGCGACCCATCAGGAGACACCGAGCCGTGCAACCGAGCTATACGAGCGTTGGCAGCAGTTCACAGAGCAGTGGGCCGCCGGGCAAGACCCAGCCCAAAACGAGGCTGCCCCAACCGGGACGAGGCCCCAGCGTCGTGACTGGCTGGCGATAAGGGCCCTGGATCGCCTGATAGATCAGACCGGTGCCAAGGCGCTTGTCGCCCCGCACTTCTACGGCGCCTCGGCGCTCGGCAGGTACAAGGAGCTGCACCCCGAGGCCTTCACCTCCGTGGTTCTAACCGACTACGTGCCGCACCCCCTGGGCGTCCCCACGAACCTCGACCTCTACATCGTGGCCGACGACGCGGCCGCGGAGACCGTCGAGAACATCGGGGTGTCGGCGGACCGCATACACCCGACTGGGATCCCGATAGATCCGGCCTTCGAGCTACCCGCTGATGTTCCGGGCGTACGCCGGGACGTGCTTGAGTTCCCGGATGACGATGAGGACGACCTGCCCGTGGTTATAGTGATGGGCGGCGGCCTCGGCGGCGGGCACCTGGAGAAGGTCGTAACCTCTCTCCTCGAGGCGAGCGCCGCTATGCACCTCGTGGTCCTGTGCGGCTCGAACACGCGCGACCGCGACCGCCTGCAGAGCGTGGCCCTGGCCCGCGGACGCTCCGCCACCTTCCTCTCGTTCACCGACCGCGTACGCGACCTTATGGCAGCTTCCCACGTGCTCGTAACGAAGCCGGGCGGGATGAGCTGCACAGAGTCGTTAGCCTCGGGGTTGCCCCAGATCCTGTTCAACCCTATCCCTGGGCAGGAGGAAGACAACGCTGCAGCGATGGTCCGCTACGGGGCCGGCGTAATGGTTGACCGCACCGAAGACATACTGGGACAGGCAATGAAGATCCTTACCTCCAGGAACCACAACCGCCGGATGCGATCCTCGGCACAGGCGGCCCACCGCCCCAACTCGGCCCGCAACGCGGCCGAACTCCTCCTGGAGCGCATACCGTGAGGCACCCGCGCGCGAGGATCTGGCCGGCCGTAGCGGGACTTGCCGCAGGCGGCACAGCGCTTGCGGGCGCGCGTACCGCCCTTGGCCGCCCGGTCCGGTCTGCCGGTACGCTGGCAAGCGCCGGGGTCGGGGCAGCAGCCGCCGGGCTGATGGTATACGAGTGGCTCACCCCCCGCTCCTGGCTCTACGGCCCGGTCTTCTGGCACGCCAGGACGGAGGAGCGCGTGGTCGCGCTCACCTTCGACGACGGCCCCTGCCACCCCCACACCGAACAGCTCATGGACTTTTTCGCCGGGGAGGGCATCAGGGCCACCTTCTTCATGGTCGGCAACAATGTGGTGCGCGAACCAAACCTGGCCGCTGAGGTCGCCTCGGAGCACGCCGTGGGAAACCACACCTTCACCCATCCGCACCTGACCTGGAGCTGGCCGAGCACCATCAGGGATGAGCTCTCGCGCGGCCAGGAGGCCATACACAACGCGACGGGTACGGTACCGACCATCTTCCGCGTCCCACACGGATGGTACGGGCCGCAGGTGATCTCGGGTGCAGCAGAGCTGGGAATGCACTGCATCGGCTGGTCCGTGATGGCCTGGGACTGGGACAAGCCACCGGTCGAGACCATAGAACGGCGCATCCTGCACGGGGCCTTTCCCGGGGGCGTGACCCTGCTGCACGACGGCCAGGACACGGACGCCTACCCCAAGGCCGATCGCTCCCACACCACGGCAGCCGTACCACGCATCGTCGAGACGCTGCGGGAGGACGGCTACCGGTTCGTTACGATCCCCGAGCTCATGGCCATCGACGAGAACGGCTCGTAACCAAGAAGTCGTAGGCGTTGGTCTCCTTCACGCCGTCTCCGGAGAGCCCAAGGATCAAAGTTCCCTCTCCCGCTTCTGGAAGCCTCGTTCTGGCTGTTCCCAACGGCACTACGGAGTCGGCAGGCACGCTCGTCTCGCCAGACCCCCGGTCCAGGATGTTCCCGTCGACTCTAACCTCCCAGGTCCACCCAAGCGTACCGAGGTGCAGCGCTAGATCGTTCACCACGAAGATGGGCAGCCTCAGCTCGTCGCCCGCGGTGTATTGCGCGTCCGGATACTTTGCGCACACCAGGACGGGCCTCATCGCGTCGGCCAGGGCAGCATAAGCGGCCTTCGGCCTGCGCCTCCAGTCCACCACGGACCACGTGATGGCGGGCGCCGGGTCGTTGAGCATGAAGGCGAAGGTACCGCCCGTCGGCCTGTACTCGCGGCGCCTGAAGAGCTCCGTAGCGTGCTTCAACACCTCCGCCTGGTAGGCCTGCGTTTCGGCGATGTACGCCAGCCAGTCCCCCCGCCAGGGCACGTAGTGCTCCATGCGCCCTGACTGCAGCCGATAGTTCTCGGAGAGGGTTTGCCAATCGGGGGGTTGCCCCTCCGGCCAGATCTCACGCAGGCTCGCGGCATCGGGCAGGGCCTGTGCCCCGTACTCCGTAGGCAGCCTGGAGAAGCCGGGATATATCCGCACGGCGCGTTCGAGGTCCCTGAACTGGCCGTAGTACCAACCGAAATAGAGGTGGTTGGTAGTGAATGGGTGCCCGGCAGCCTCGATCACCGGCCTGGTGCCGTCTTCCTCGTGGATGGCGGCCGTCACGGCGGGCCCGAGCACCCTTCTCTGCCACAGAAGCCAGCGAGGGGAAAGCACCTCGGCCGCGGTGCGACCGAGCACCAGCGGGTTCCACTTCTCGGGCGGAACGACGTAGAAGGGCTCGTCGTGGGCCAGGTAGACGGCGACTGAAGGATGGTTGCGGAGATCCCTTGCCATCTCCCCGGCCTGCTCCACCGCGGGCCCGAGCACGGAACGCTGGTGCGTCCACTGTAGCGGAAAGTCCTGGAGGACCAGCACGCCCAACTCGTCGCACGCCTGATAGAACGCCTCCCCGGCTATGTGGGCGTGCACCCTGACGGCGTTCATGTTGCCGTTCCGCACCAGGGAAGCGTCGGCCCGTAGCCGCTCCTCCGTGGCCCTCGCCGGGTAGGCATCGGTGGGTAGGTAGTTGATCCCGCGCATGAAAATTCGCCCGTCGTTGAGGACGACGTGCCAGTCTCGGAGCTCCACGGATCTGACGCCGAAGCGAACCCGCTCCTCATCTCCCGCGCACTCCAGAACAAGCTCGTAGAGGTGCTGCGCTCCCCTGTCCCAGGTCCACCACAACCGTGGGTCGGGAAGACGGAACGTCAA
>DASUPX010000417.1:0-7794 GCA_036280905.1 Rubrobacter sp.
CAGCCCGTCGTCCACGTTGGAGATAATCGCCAGCCGGTACCTGCTCTTGAGGGCGCGCAGCGCGTTCACCGTGTCGGGGAAAGGCAGCCAGTACCTCACGGAATCGGGGAGCGCTTCGACCTCGGAGGGACTCGGCTCGAAACCCCACCTCCTGCCCGCCTCGCGAACCTCCTCGCCAAGCACGTTGCGGTATCTGACGTAGCCGCCCCTCTCCGAGGCAGACTGCAACCTGTGCTCCGTCCCGGCGTGCAGGTCCAGTATCTCCTCGTCCGAGGCTTCGACGCCGTGGGCGCGTAGCACGGGCCTGAGCCCGGAGACGATCCCAGCCTCCCAGTCCACCAGCGTTCCGTAGCAATCGAAAGACAAGACCTCGTACCTGTCCGCATCCACAGCACCCTCCTGTCCAGCTTCATCCATCCCGAACCCTCACGACATCAAGGTTAGCAAAGCCCCAACCCTCCATGGCACAGCGCGAACTCGGCTGCGAGGGTGGTGCCGTGCTCTTCCGTCCGCTATCCTCAAATATTCAGTAGCTTCGAGAGATGGCGGCCAGCATCATGAAACCTTACATGTTCGACGAGACTTCGGCCCTGGAGTACCAGCGGCTCGACCTAATGTCCAGGATCCTCGACCCCTGGACCCGAGGGTACCTCGATGCTATCGGGATCGGTCCAGGCTGGCGGTGCCTGGAGTTGGGCGGCGGCAACGGCAGCGTCTCGGAGTGGCTCTGTGACAGGGTCGGGCCATCGGGAAGCGTGACGGCCGTCGACATCAACCCGGTGCTGCTCGAGTTGATCCCCGCGCAGAACCTCACGGTAGAGCGGAGGGACGTGCGCAGCGATGACCTGCCGGAGGGCGCCTACGACCTGGTAAGCTGCCGCGCCCTGCTGCACCAGATCTCCGACTACGCCCCGGCGGTGCTCGGGCGCATGGCCGCCGCCCTGAAACCGGGCGGGTGGCTTCTGGTCCAGGAGCCAGACTTCCACCTCGCTGGGACCACGGAGCCGGAAGTGTGGGCCAACACCTGGAGATCCCTGATCGAGTGGGGCCACGACAACGGGGTCGATTGGCTTATCGGCCGTGAGTTGCCCGGCATGGTCGGCTCGCTTGGGATCGGGCAACCGCGGGCCGAGACAAACGTTCAGAACATCCGTGGCCGGGATCGCGGGGCGTTGTACTTCCGGCTGTTCTTCGACGAGGTGCGGGACAGGGTGCTCGGCAGCGGTCACCTCGATGCAACGACGCTCGACGCCGCCACGGTGCTGCTCGATGATCCGGACTACTGGACGCAGTGCTGGATGATGACGGCCGTCTGGGCCCGCAAGCAGCCGGCCTGAGCGCACGCGGCCGACCCGCTGCACCAGACCACGAGGCAAACACCGCTCCGGATGCGGGTTCGCGGGTGCGAATTCGTGTTTACGTGGCCGGTAGGTAGGGGACCTAGATAGGGCCGTTCTATACCACACACTAACGAGAGGTGTTTCAGGCATGGCCCAGGCACAGGAACTAAGACAGACGATAACCTCCGTGGCGGACCTTGGGGGTCCGATCCTCTCGGCGTATCTGAGCGTCAACGCAAGAGTACCGGAGAACCAGGGCCGGACGTACCTCGTACGCCTGCGCGACGCCATGAACGATGCGGGCGTGCCCAAAGAACTGCAGCAAAGGATCAGGGACTACCTGGACGAGGAGACGCATCCCGCGGCCAGGACGCTCGCCATCTTCGCAAACGAGGACGACCTGCTCGAGGTCTACCGTCTGCAGGTCGACGTTCCCGAGTCGGCCCGTTGGGGGGATCCCAACGTCGGGCCGCTGATGCTCGTGCTGGACGAGTACGAGCCTTACGGGGCCGCGGTGCTCGACGCCGAGAGGTTCAGGTACTTCGTGGTCTCACCCCTCAGCAGCGCCCACGGGGAAGAGGAGATCAAGGCCAACGGCTTCAGGGAGATCGACCTCCATCCCAGCGAGCCCTATCCCAGGGGTGGTGGATCGACCGACCTCGACCCGGCCGGCCGCAAGCAAGATGCCAACATCCACGACTTCTACAAGGCTCTCGGGGAGCGCACCCGCGACATCTCCTTCCAGGAGGGGGTGAAGCGCCTCATCCTCGCCGGCCCCAGGGAGAGGACGGCAGAGTTCCGTCGTACCCTCCCCGGCGAGCTCCAGGAGCGGGTAGTCGCCGAGGAGCACGTGGACATTTCGGAGTCCGAGGGCAAGCTGCTCGACGACCTGGAGACCATCAGGGAGGGCGCAGAACACGGTCGCCAGAGGGAGTTGCTCGACGAGATCAGGGAGCGCGGTGTCAGGGGGCCCGATGAGACCATAACCGCGCTGCAAGAGGAGAACCGTGTCTACCATCTGGCCGCCCTCTGGGAGATGGAGGCCGAGATCCGCTGGTGCGACAACGACGGGCTAGCCATACAGGACGTCACCGCCGAAGAGTGCCCGTACTGTGGCCAGGAGACCCGCGTGCGCCCGCTCACGGACGTCCTGATCGAACTCTCCACCGCCAGGGGAGCCCGCCTGGACTTCATGCTTGGCGAGAACGAGAACACGGATGTCCTGCGCGACGAGTTCGGCGGCATGGCAGGGCTGACGCGGTTCTAGGGCCGTCCCCGGAACCCGGCGGCGGGCGGGGTGGGCCCTCTCTGCTAGAGTTCCTGGATGGCAGACTATGAGGCCGCGTGGGACAGCTTCGTCGGCGAGCGGCGCCTGGAGTTCGGCGGACACAACGACCCCTCCTGGCAGGAGGGGCACAGGTACTCGGCCTCGCTCGTCGTTCCCGGGGACGCTTCACGGTTTCACGAGCGCCTCGAGCCCCTGAGGGAAGCGCTACGTCCTTTCTCCTTCGTCTCGCTACATCCCGACCACTTCATGCACATAACCCTCATTCTTCTGGGCTTTCTGGTGGATGAGCCCAGAGACGCCGACGAAATCTCACGCGGGCGGCTGCGGGAGATAGAGGGCCGCGCCAGGGAGGTGCTCTCCGACTTCCCCGCGTTCACCGTCAACCTCGCCAACCTCAACGCCTTTCCCGGCGCGGCTTTCATCGAGGCCCACGACGGGGGGAAGATCGATCAGTTGAGGGACGCCCTTTCCGTGGGCTGCGGTCTCGAGAAACCATCGGGACCGCCACACCTCACCCTCGCCTACTTCCAGGCCCCCGACGGTACGGAGGCATCGGAAGAGCTCGTCTGCGCCATGGCGGCATTCAGGCACTGGCCCATAGGCGAGATCACGGTAGACGACGTTGAGATTACGCTCCTCGACCTCGATCCGGAATGCCCGGAGCCGGAGATGCTGGCAAGGATACCGCTCGGAGAAGCGATCAGCCGGTAGCTGACAGCTAGTCCTTGAAGTCCGAGAGCCTGAGTACCCGCGGTGTGAACAGCCAGCGTAGCCTGCCGGTTCCGGGGCCGGGGGGCTCGTCGAACTCGATGCACACGATGCCGCCCTTCTTGATCTTCATGTCAGCGCCCCTGGCATCGCCGGTTAGCAGGTAAACGGCCAGCTCGTGCAGGCAGGGCCTGTGGCCGACGAGGGCTATGGACTGCCTGTCGGCGTAGGTTTCTAGCGCGAGCACGGCCTTCTCGGGAGGGACGTCCGGTTCCAGGGCCGGAAGCTCTTGTGGCCCTGGCCAGCCGGCGTGCTGGGTGAGGATCTCCGCCGTGCGCCACGCCCTTGTGTAGGGGCTGCTCAGCAGAACGTCCACCTCGGGCACGATATGGGCGAGACCACGGGCCGCCCCCACGAAGTCCTCCTCGCCCTCAGGCGTGAGCGGCCGCTGGCTGTCGTCGGGCCAGAGTTCCGGGTCGCGTTTGTGGGCAACGGCGTGGCGCACGAGGTAGAGGTACACGGCGGCCTACCGGAGGCCCGCGTCGATCGGGCAGAGACCCCCGTCGAGATGACCGTCTATTCCCGAATACTTGCCGGCTTGCCTGGTGATCATGCGCCTCCCGTTACGCTGTAACAGGGGCGCAATTTAGCACGGGCACGTACCCGGCGGCAACGGGCAAAACACAAACAGGCCGTCCTGAACAGTTACCTAGAAACCTTCCTCCAGCAGTATTCTCTGGCTATCCACCTGGTCCTCGCCCTCGTCCGGGTGCCTGCGCTCGAAGGTGCCGTCCGGGCCGAGCTCCCAGCCGTTGGCGTTGTCGGCGAGCTGGAGGTCTAGCAGTCGTCTTACCCGCTTTCGGTGGTGTCGCTCGCGCAGGGGGAAGGCCGTCTCCACGCGCCGGTCCAGGTTGCGCTGCATCAGGTCAGCGCTACCGAGGTAGATCCGCTCGTCGTCCCCGTCGGAGAAGGCGAAGATGCGCGCGTGCTCCAGGAAACGCCCCACCAGCGAGACCACGCGGATGTTCTCGCTCACGCCCTCTACGCCGGGCCTCAGGCAGCAGATGCTGCGCACGATCAGGTCTATCTTCACCCCGGCCTGGGAGGCCTCGTAGAGCAGCTCGATGATGTGGGGGTCCGTGAGCGAGTTGGTCTTGCACGTGATCGTGGCCTCCTCACCATTCCTGGCTTTCTCGGTCTGCTCCTCGATCAGGTGCTCTATCCTGGCGCGCAACGTGATCGGGGCAACGAGAAGCTCCTGGTACTCCTCCTGCTCAGAGTACCCGGTCAGGTAGTTGAAGAGATCGGAGCCGTCCTCGGCGAGGCCGGGATCGTCGGTGAAGTAAGAGAAATCCGTGTAGACGCGGGCCGTCGACGGGTTGTAGTTGCCCGTGCCGAGGTGCACGTAGCGCCTGAGGCCGGCGCCCTCGCGCCTGACGACGAGGGAGATCTTGGCGTGTGTCTTGAGCCCCACGATGCCGTAGGCGACGTGGACTCCCCTTGCCTCGAGCTGGCGCGCCCAGATGATGTTCGGCTCCTCGTCGAAACGCGCCTTCAGCTCGACCAGCACGGCGACCTGCGTCTGCTCGTCGCGCGCCTCCGAGAGGGCCTCCACTATGGGGGAGTTGGAGCCGACGCGGTAGAGGGTCTGCTTTATGGCCAGCACCTCGGGATCGTTGGCCGCCGCCCGGACCAAGTCAACGACGGGGTTGAAGGAGTCGTAGGGGTGGTAAAGGAGCAGGTCGCCGTTCCTTATCGCCTGCGTAATGGAGCGGGCGCTCCGGATCTCCGGCGGCACCCTGGGGGTGATCGGGGGGTACAGCAGGTCGGAGCGGTCGAGGTGCGTGAGCTCCTCCAGGTCGGCCAACCCTATGGGGTGGGGCGACTCGAAGACGGAGTTCTCGTCGAGCTTGAGTTTGCGCGCCAGCCAGTCCCTCAGGTCGTCGGGCATCTCGTCTGAGACCACAAGCCTCACGCTCTGGCCGAACCAGCGGCTCTCCAACTCATCCTCTATGGCCTGCAAGAGGTCTGCTGCTTCGTCTTCCTCGATCACGAAGTCGGCGTTGCGCGTGACCTGGAATATGTAGCTCGCTACCACTTCTTTCCCGGGAAAGAGCTCGTCCAGGTTCGCGGAGATTACCTCCTCGACCCTGACGAAGCGCATCTCGGGCCTCCGGCCCTGGCCACGGGGCCCGTCGGGAAGCCGCACGAACCGGTCTATCGAGGTCGGCACTTTTATGCGGGCCATCACCCGCCTGCCCTCGTTTCCGATCACGACGAGCACGTTTAGCGAGAGGTTGGAGATGTGCGGGAAGGGGTGGGCCGGATCTATGGCGAGCGGCGTGAGGATGGGCAGAATCTCCCTGACGAACCTCTCCCTGAGCTCCCGCCGCTCGGTGGCGCTGACCTCGTGGTAGGGCACCATTATTATGCCCTCCGCTTCGAGCGCCGGCATGAGCTCCGTGTTCAATATCCTGCGCCGCTCTTCGAAGAACTCCTCGGTGTGGTCGTGGATGCGCAGGAGCTGCTCCTCTGGCGTCATGCCGTCGGGGACCGGGTTCGGTAGCTCCGAGGCCACCTGCTGCTGCAGCCCCGCGACCCTGATCATGAAGAACTCGTCGAGGTTGGTCTCCGAGATGGAGATGAAGCGTGCCCTCTCCAGGAGCGGATGACGCTCGTCGCGAGCCTGCTCAAGGACCCTGTTGTTGAACCCCAGCCACGAAAGTTCCCTGTTGATGTAAAGCGAGGGATCCGAGAGGCTTGTCCTGCGCGCTACATCCGTCATATCACTTCCCCTTCGTCGAGCGCAAGCAGGGTGCCTTCCCTGATTCCCCCTCGCGCCACCGTCAGTTCCCCTTTTCCGAAATGCTCCAGAACAGCCGCGAGCGTGGTGATTGCGGCCGGCAGGACCCTGGCCCTCTCCGGCGCGAGCCCGTGCTCCCGCGCGAGCACGCCAGAAGCCCGCCCCCTCGTCTCCAGGGAGAGCCGCCCCAACCGGTCGGCCGTGAGCCCGTCGCGGGTGATCTTCAAGATCGCGCGCGCCGAACCGCCGACCGCCACGACCTCGGCATCGCCGATATCCCAGGCGGGCAAGAGCCGCCCCACGTGCTCCCCGAGCGCCCCGAGCTCGCCGTCCGTTGGAGGGCCTTCACTCACGAAGCGCTCGGTGGTGCGGTTGGTACCAAGCGGAAGCGAGACCCGCTCCTCGGGACCCCCGCGGGCGTCGCCGAGGATGAGCTGCGCGGAGCCGCCACCGAGGTCCACGACGAGCACCTTCCCCTCGTGCCGCACGGCCGAGAGGGCGCCACGAAACCCGAGGGCGGCCTCCTTCTCGCCAGAGATGAGGCGCATCTCGAGGCCCGTCGCTTCCCGTACGCGGTCCACGAGTTCCTGCCCGTTGCCCGCATCGCGCACGGCACTGGTGGCGAGTACCTCCGGCGAGGAGGTCCCGTTCATGGCGGCTATGCCGACGAACAGCTTGATGGCCTCAGCCGCGAGGTCGAGGCGTCGCTCGTCGAGGCGTCCCGTCTTCTCTACCCCGGCCCCGAGACGGGCCGAGACCTTCTCGCCCGCTACTGGAATCACGGCCCCATCATCCACCTCCCCGACGAGCAGATGAATGGTGTTGGAACCAACATCGATGACAGAATGCCGGCTCAATCCATCTCCCGAGATTGTTCGCGAAACCTCATACCACCCATCATAACGTCCCACCGCCCCGAGTGATATATTCGGGTCGTGCCCACGGGTTATTAGATCGCCCAGGCCCGCGCGTGGCGCGGGCCGGCTCTAGAAGCGGAGGACACCATCTCGAAGCGAGGCAAGAAGGCCAGAAAGCACGCGCAGAAGAACGGCGCGCTCGCCATCCTCGAAAAGCCCAACGCGAAGGTTCGCGACTACGACGCCCACGTGCTGGTCTGCAAGGGAGGCGACTGCAAGAAACGCGGCTCGAAAACCGTCCGCGGCGCGCTGAAGGACGAGCTGCGCGCCCAGCACATGAACCGGGACGTCCGCGTCGACTCCGTAGACTGCCTCGGGCTCTGCAAACACGGTCCGAACCTCATCGTCTATCCCGGCGGCACCTGGTACCTGGGCGCCACGGAGCACGACATCCCCGAGATAGTTCGAGAACACCTGGTCAACGGCGAACCCGTCGAACACCTGGCCGCCGAATTCAGACAACGCAAGTAGCACGCTCCGGCTGCGCCTCCGCTTGTCAGCACGCCCGCTTCGCGGGCTTGTCGGCACGCTCGGGCTAGCGCCCTCGCTTGTCAGCACACTTCGCCCGGCTTCGCCTGGCTCGTTGTCAGCCAGATCCCGCTGCGGCCTGGCCCTTCCACACGAAAGCACCGGTACGTAGTAAAGGCGGGTGACCGAGCTAGCCGTTACGAACCCAGACAACTGGCCGAAAGCGAGGCGAAGCCGATGCGTTGCCGACAAGCGAGGCCGTTGGGCCGA
>DASUPX010000418.1:0-5902 GCA_036280905.1 Rubrobacter sp.
CGGAAATGCGGCGGCCCGGGAGACCTCGGGGGCCGCGAAACAAGCGGCCCTCGCCGCCGCCCAGGCTGTGGCGGTATCCCACGTGCCAGCCCACGAGCTGGGTGCTGCGGCTTACGCGATCAGGGCCTCACGCGCGGCGGCCCCGGATGGAGAGCGAGAGCAGGCCGGTCGTCGGGAGTGCCGGTGGCAACGGGCACAACTTCCCGGTGAGATCCGAGAGCTCGTGCTGGACGATCAGAGGTTGCGCAACGAGGTGTGCTGGTACGTGTTCGATTGCTGAAAGTTTGGCCCGAAACATCAGGGGGGCGACAGGCGAGAGCGTGCTGCCGTCCGTGACGGTCCCGGAGCTTCTAGAAGGTGGGATCCCGGCGAGCCCTATCATCCAGTGGTACAGATGAAATCCCCTGTACAGTTTGGAGTGCAATCCCCACCACAAGTAGATTGACAGGTGTCCTGTCCCCAGGAGCCGCCGCCGGCCACCGACTCGAGCTCCTGGTCCGAAAGCTCCAGTTCTTCGCGGCCCGCCATCGGGGTGCCGGGAATCACCAGGTAGATGGTGTCGGAAGTCTCTTCGACTACCATTACCCGTACCTCCTCGGGCAAGCGCATCCCGAGCTCCTGCTCCACGACCCCCTTCGGCTCCTCTACGAGCCTTTGCCTGAAAGCGTCGTCCTCGAGGCTCCTCTCTATCAGCCTGCGCTCCATCTCCGTCCTGGCCGACCCCTCACTCATGCTCTCCCCTTCCGTTTCCCGATCGAATCCGCTCGTTGCATGCCGTCTCTGGTAGCAAGGTGCCGAATGGACAGAATCTCGTGCTGCACACACTTCCAAGCCAGTGCCGGGGCGTGGTAGCCCCGGCCTGGTGGCATTCCGTCCTAGACGTTTAGCTCGAAGACACCCACGTCGTACCACTCGACGCCAACCAGCTCCCGGCCCTCGGTCTGGGCCACCTTGCTGAGAACACGACTATGGTCTCCCCCGTTGTCGTGCATGTGATCTTCGCTCTCCCAGAAGGTTATCGAGATCGTCCTTCCATTGTGGCGGTTCTGGACGTCATGAAGCGAGACGGCCCCCTTGAAGCCCGGTTGTGCCTCTAGTGTTGACTGGACCTCCTCCCGGAAATACCTCAATCCGTGGTCGATCTGGTCGGGGTCTCCCTCCAATATGCTCACCCTAGCGTGCATCGCTTCACGACTCCTTTCTCCGAAAGCTCCCGAATGGAGCAAGATCCGCCATTATATAGATTGGTGCGAAGAGGGGCCTCGTCCTCATGAGGGGGCGTCCGTGTTGCGGGCATCCGGAACGCGTGCGATGAGCAGGAAGATCCCGATCACCATGGTCACGGCTATGGAGCCCATACCGATGCGGTACGCGCCCGCATCGAGCCCCCCGAACACCCCCAGAAGCAACCCTACGATCGCTGGTCCGAGTACGGCGGAGACCATGCCGACCGTGACGTAGAGCCCCATGAATTCCGTGAGCTTCGAGGGCGGCGAGAGGGCGATGACCAGGACGGTACCCACCGCCAGCGTCGCGCCGTTCGCGAGAAAGATCAGGGGCGATGCGACGTACATCACCCAGGGGGCCCAGGCGAACGTGACGGCCAGTATCCCGACCACCCACAACCCCATCGTTGCCAGGAGCGCCCTCTTGGGCCCTATCTTGTCGGAGACGCGCCCGGCGCCGAAGGCGGCCACGACGGAGAAGAGCAGCGAGAAGATGATTAGGTTGCTTATCTGCTGGTCTTTCATCGCGAAGACGTCTTTGCCGAAGAGACACATGTTGGGGATGGCGATGAGCGCCGCCTCCATGTACAACAGCGTCACCACCATGTACGACCCGAGGCCGGTGTAGGCGCCGATGCCTTTCACGGTGGCGAAGACGTTCCGATAGGCCTGACCCAGCCTCAACCGCTGCGGAGCACGCTCGGGAACATCCGCCACGAAGAAGAAGGCTGGCAGGGCGAACACGAGAAAGAAGACCGCTGTCGGCAGGAAGGTGTTGGAATCGACTGTGGCCTTCGCGGTATGCACGAAGGCGCCCAGGGGGCCGAACACCTGCCGAATCTCCCCGGGCCCGCCGATCGTAAACCCCAGGAACTTCTCAGGGGCGACCAGGAGCGTAAGGCCGATGACGGCGATGAAGGTCCCGATAAAGCCCGCGGCCTGGGTGTAGCCGCTGATCTTGCCGGTGCCGCGCCCCTCCGACGCGCTACGCAAGAGCGCGTAGTAGGGCACGTTTATCAGGTTGAAGGCGACGACGGCCACCACGAAGAGAACGATGGCCACCGACAGGCTCCCCGTAAGTTCGTCCGAGAAGGCCAACGAAAACGTGCAGAACACCGTAATCAGGGTGAACACCACGAGGTACGGTTTCCGACTCTGGCGAAGGTCGCAGATCGCCCCCAGGGCCGGGGCGCTCAGCACCACCAACAAAGACGCCAGGGCCGTGGCGTAGTTGAAGAGGGCGGGCCCGGCCCTGTACTCCTCCGTGAGCCAGAGCGGGAAGTATAGGGTCAGGATGGTGGCCGCGAAGGGGGTGTCCCCGAAATTAAAGAGGACGTACGACCAGACGGCGAGCCTGGACACCTTCTTGGAAGGAGCCCCGTTCTCCGACGCAGGCTCCTGGCCGGCAGAAGAGGCATCCTTTGTCGGGTCACGATCTTCTATCATCGGTGCTCTCCTCGTCTTCCGGCTCCCGTTGAGCGTGGAGCCTGCTCCTGATATCGTCTTGCTGCTTGTTCTCCATCACCCTACCCTGCTGGGGGGATGCTCTGCTCGAAGTGGAAGACGTTCTCCGGGTCGTACTTGCTCTTTACCTCCCGGAGCCGGGCAAGGTTGTCGCCGTAGTAGGTCCCGAGGTCGTTGATGCTGCTGTCGGGCACGTTGATGTAGGACCCTTCGGCATAGGGGGCCATCGCCAGACGGAACTGCTCCGTCCACGCGAAGACCTCGCTACCCTCCTCATCCTCCTCCCAGGAGATGTCCCATTCGATGTAGTAGCGGGGCTTCCTGTGGTAGAACGCCGTGGCGTCGGTCGGGGTACGACTTACCTCACCACCCCAACTCAAGCACCAGATGTCGGCCGTGGGGTTTGGGGCATCTTCTAAGAATCGGCGTACGGTCCCGATTCCCTCGGGCGGTAAGGACTCGTAGACCCAGACCGAAGAGAATTTGTCTTTCCTCGGTGGATCGTCTTCCGGGGTGGCGGCGATTCGGAGCCAGGCATCGAGGTAGGGCAGGGTCTCGATCGTAACCTCGGGCTCGCCGACCTCGAGCAGCGGTTGGAGCATCTGGCGCAGCTGTTCCTCCGATCCGTCCAGGACGCCGTAGGTGGTGATGGTGCCCTCCGCCTTCGACGAAGCGAAGAAGACCGAGCCGAGTTCATCAGGCGCGGAGGGCGCAAGCTCCTGCCACACGCCAAGGAGTTCATCCAGGAGTTGCCAATCCTGCTCCCCCCAGGTCACCTCGTAGAAGGCGACGGTCGAGATCGGGACGAGCCTGAACGTGTAGGAGGTGGCGATGCCGAAGTTGCCGCCCCCGCCCCCGCGTGAGGCCCACAGGAGGTCGGCGTTCTGGCTCTCGTCGGCCTGGACCACGCTGGCACCCTGCTCGCCCGATGGGATCACCATCTCCAGGCCAACCAGGTGGTCACACACAAGACCCATGCTGCGGGAGAGCCAGCCGATCCCACCGCCCAGGGTAACGCCACCGATACCGGGGGTACCCTCCCCCCCGCTCGGGATGGTGTACCCCAGCTTTCCAAGTGCCTCCACCACAGCACCCTGGGTGGCGCCGGTCTGCACGGTGGCCACCCCCGCGTCCTCGTCGACGTCTATCCCGTTCATCTCGCTCACGTCGATGATTACCCCGCCATCCAGGGAGGACCAGCCTTCCAGGGCATGCCTACCGCTCCTGGCGCGAAAGGCTACGTCGTTCTCTCGGCACCAGCTGATGGCGTTGACGACGTCCTGGGCGTTCTGACAGAAGACGATTACGAGGGGAAACCTGGAGAATTGTCTGGCCCAACCCAGGCGAGCCCTCTCGTAGTCCGGGCTATCTGGAAAGACCAGACGTCCCGTGAGCTCGGTCCCACCGATAGCGAGTTCATCCTGCATGTGTGGCGTCCTCCCCTGTCCGCTTGCTTGTCACGCTTGTGAGCATGCCTCTCCCTCCGCTCTCACCGGTGAGGAACGGTTCGCCAGGAGTCCAGTGCGAGACCCCCTGCCGTTCGGCAACCCGGCTGCCTGCTCTCTAGCAGGCCCTTAGGTTTTGCGCCCCCGCCTCACGACGGGTTTGCCCTTATCGCTGCACTCGAGCGCTCGCCTCCAACGAGCACAGGTTAATTGCTGATGATCGGAGTGCGCATCCCCTAAATGAGCTATCTTTGCCGTTGCCTGAAGTTGTTCTGGGGTAGAGGACTCCCGGAATCTCGAAGGGCAGCTCTGTCATCTATCGTGTCCTGGCTCCGAAAGCTCCGCGCCCACGCCGGTCACCACCGGGGCGAACAGAGATGATGCGCCTAGATGAACTACCTCCCGTCCGTGTGCATCCCCGACGGGTTGCAATTTACCCTGGTTACCAGGCCATAGTAAGGATTTCTACCCACCGACTTACCCACCGACTTGATAACGGGACAGGCTTGCCCCGGAGCGTCGCGGGATGCACAATGCGGGCGAGGTGAACTTTCCATGTCGGTAAACGGGTTCCGCACGTTCGCATCCTTGCTCAAGAGCCACCGGGGTGCTGCCGAGCTTACCCAGGAAGAGTTGGCCGGGCGGGCCGGGCTGGGGACGCGCACGATCAGCAACCTCGAGCGCGGTATCAACAAGGCACCATATCGCGCCACCATCCGCCGCCTCGCCGACGCCCTGGGGCTCTCCGACGAGGATCTCACCCGGTTCGCGGCCTCGGCCCGCCGCCCCCCGAAACACCCTTCTGACGGCAGCCGGATGGCGGTCGAAGGCGGCTTCCTCGGCGCGTTGCCGGCGGCGCATCTGGTGGCCCGGGAGCAAGAGCTCGAACGGGTCCTGCGTGCCCTGGAGGCGGCCCGGGAAGGCCTGGGCCGCCTGGTGCTCCTGACCGGGGAGCCGGGTATAGGGAAGACGCGGCTGGCCCAGGAGGCCGGCGTTCGGGCCTGGGAGGGGGGCTTCATGGTGGCGAGCGGACGCTGCTATGAGGCGCAGAGCGGCGTCCCCTTCTACCCTTTTCTGGAGGCGCTCTCCACGCTGTACGAGGATGCGCCGCAGAGGGTCCGCGGGCATGTCCCCGAACGCTGGCCGTATCTGGCCCGGCTGTTGCCGGATCACTTCCCCCTGGCGGCATCAGGCAGCAGCGAGGAGGCGCAACGGCTTCTGAGGTCGGTGACCGGCTTCGTGCGCGAGCTCTCCGCCGAGAGGCCCGTGGTTCTCTTGCTCGACGATCTGCACCACGCCGACGGCGCGAGCGTGGACCTCCTGGCGCACCTGGCCAGGTATACACGCACGGACCGCGTTCTACTTGTGGGTACCTACCGCGAAGCGGAAGCTGGACCGGACCTTCGTAGGGCCGCGCGCGAACTGGACCGCGAGCAGCTCGTCGAAAAGGTCAGGGTACGAAGGTTGGGCCGAGAAGAGACCGCCGAGCTTATGAGCGACAGGTTAGATGGGGCCGAAGTACCCGAACAGTTTTCGGGGCGGGTTTTCGATCGCACCGGTGGCAACCCCTTCTTCACGGTCGAGATCTTGAAATCACTCATCGAGCGCGGCGACCTCTTCCTCCGGGAGGGGCGTTGGTTCCGCAAGGATATGCAAGACCTCGCGGCGCCCGAGAGCGTGAGCGAGGCGATCCTGGAAAGGGTATCGCGTCTGAACCCCAGAACCAGGCAAGCCCTCGAAGAGGCCAGCGTACTCGGACAGGAGTTC
>DASUPX010000419.1:0-6618 GCA_036280905.1 Rubrobacter sp.
GCAGCTCGTCGACGAGGCCTAGCTCGAACGCCTGCGCGGCCAGGCCGGCGCCGCCGATCTCCACGTCCTTGTCGGTAGCATCGAGCGCCGTGGCGACCTCCTCGGCCAATGACGCCTCGGCGAGCCTGGCGTTGCCCCGGGCCCCGTCCAGCGTGCGGCTGAAGACGACCTTCGGGAGCGCTCGCCACACGTTGGCGAACTCCGCTCCGAGCTCGTCGTCGCGTGGCGACGGATCCGTCTCCCACCCCAGCATCATCTCGTAAAGCCTGCGGCCGAGCAGGTATCCGCCGAGTCCGCGCACCCGCGCGAGGTGAAAACGAAACAGCTCGTCGCTTGGGACCCCCCAGTCGAACGCACCTTCGCGGTCGGCGATGAAGCCGTCCACCGAGACGCCCATCGAGTAGATCAGCACGGCTTCACGCTAACGGGACGGCGCGCAGACCTGGCGGGCGATCCGTTCCACACCGGCCACGTGGCGACGTTGCGGGAGGCTCGATGCCACGGCGACTGACTGATCGTCGGCGTGCTCTCCGATGAGACGGCCGCGTCGCCGACCCTGAGCATTGGGATCGCATCTTCGTGCATGACCGCTCCTCCCCGTTCCGGTTGCCTACCGAGGGGATTGTACGGGCGACAAACCCCGCTCCTACCCCTAGATCCGTCTTTCGCCGTGGGGCGTGAGGATCGCGGAGAGGTTTCTCGCTTCTGTCGTGCTTCGCTCAGGGCGGGCGTTGCGAGGTTATTGGCGAGGTCTCACCGTACTGCAACCCGTCAGCCGAAGGCTTCGTCGATCGTGCCCAGGAAGGCTCCTCTCCGCGGGGGTACGGGGCTGTGGACCGTAAGAGTTGCCGGCAAGAGGTCCCAACAGACCAGAACTGCGGCTGACCCGTGCTGAGCAGGCCCTCACAGACTACACCGGCGCTGAGGTGGCTCTAGCATGGCGTGTTGCTGAGTCTCGATTCATAAACCGATGTTCGCCCTCGCTTTGCTCGAGCTACCAGGCGTTTCAGTCGTAGGTGATGAGGGCGAGCCGCTCGAAGCTGAAAAGTTCGTCTTCGGCGTCGATCGGGGATTCTGACGCCACAGGGACCACCGTTACGGTGAGGTCGCCGCCGGCGGTTTCGCGAAACTGCTTTATCGCTTCGGTGACGACAACCGTCCTCTTCTGAGGCGTTAGCGGGTGCGGCGGGCGACGGTCGAAGGGGCCATTAGGCTCTGCGGGAATATCGCAGTGCCCGATGTCGCCGAAACAGCCCCCATGCCCGAAGATGTAGAAGGATCCCACGTAGCCCGAGTCTTCTTGTCGCGGGGTAGTTTCGTCCGCGTCTGGGTTGTCGAAGAACACCCGCGCCTCGAAAGACGACCCCGAGTGGTCCACCCCGTAGAACTCCAGGTCGGCACGGGAGAAATCGGTCCCGTCTTCTGCGTCGTCTGGCGTCGGTACCGGAATCGGATCGGATATGTAGTGGTTGAGCGACATCAGCTTGTTCCTCCGACTGCTTGCGTGGTTGAGGCGTACTCGTAGCCGAGCCCGGTGACGTCGAGCGTGTCTTCCACGGTCATGTCGAACGGCGGTAGGGCCTGGCGCAAGAACCCGCCGTCCAGGTTCGCCTCGGGGTTCCTCAACTGCCAGACGCGCCAGAGCCTGTCGACCATCGCGTGGTGGGCCCAGAATAGGGGATCGTAGGCCGCCCACGGGACTTCCGCCGTAGTGCCGCCGATCCAGACGTGCACCCAGTTGTGAAGGCCCTCCATCCTGTTCGAGAAATCCACGAAGTTAGGCGCGCCGAGGGCTGCCTCGACGTCTTCGGCAGAGGGCAGGTCGGCGGGTTGGCGCGGCCTGCGGAAGGTTTCGGTCGGTGGCTCATCCGCGAGCAACCGGGATCCTTGTTGACGGGCGATCTCGGGGACGGGCACAGAGTACAACGGGTTGTCTTGTCCGCCGACCTGCTCGGCGGCGTAAGCTCGTGGAATACCGGAGGCATGTGCGGCACGAGACGCCCAGTTCCACCAGGGCAATGACACGTCCGGCACCTGGTCCCGCAGCGCTAGCTCGAAAAAGTACAGGTAGGCCCGATGCCAGGGCAAAAACAGCAGGTCGCCGTGCTTGCAGTAGATGGGCAGCGGCAGCCCGTGGATTCCGGCGTGATGATTGTAGCCGCGCTCGTCCTGGATCGGTAAGACAGCTCTGTAAGCTTCTCGCAGGTCCGACAACTGCCGATCAGTGAGCCTGCCAACGCTCTTGCGGTGATGCAAGGCTATGGCGGTACGACTGGTGGAAGTTTGGGGCATCATATCTTCTCCGACTCCTTTCCATTTAGCGACTCCGCAACTGCAAGCGAGAGCTGGAGAGGAAGGCTCTCCAGTCTCACGCCTCCGGGTATGTTCAAAGTCGATTGGGTCCGGTCACGAGGCCTCTTGCACGGGTATCCCAACTCCGACGTTCACTATGGACACAGTGCCGTTTCTATGCTCGTCTCTTCGCTATAGCTCGCGGGCACGTCCGCAAGTACCTCTGCCGAGACGTCACCGTAGGGTTCGTGCAACACCAGATCTAGTAGGAGCTCTTTCGGAGTGATCTCCTGAGGCTCGTGCTCTCTCGGTTCCGCCGAATAGCAGGTAGTAGCGACCTCGCAGGTTCCGGTGACGCGGAGCGTAGGCGTAGATCCAGGCCCGGGCATATGATCATGCCAGGCACTCCAGTCGCGACAGTTCGACATAGAATGCACCTTCTGGTTTACCCAATTCCCTGGACGCTTTTATAACATGATCCATCCACCAATGTAAACCATGTGGGAGCGAAGAAACCTACCTCATTCACGCCTTCCGCAGGACCTCCGGGGCCGCTCGACCTGCCGCGTCAGGGTCTACGTGCCCGACGATGAGGATGAGTCTCTCGGCGACGCCCCCGTGATGATCGTCTCCGAGTTCGCCAACAACCCCGGCAACTCCGGCACCAACACCATAGAGCAGATGGCCGCCGGGGTCATGGACGCCCTGACCCGGACGAGCGTCCCGGACTTCGTCGAACACTACCCGCCCGAGTCCACGGAGGGAGCGAGCCCGGATTGGGGCTCATAAGCCAGCTCTCGACCTCCACAGGATGGAGGTCTTCGGGCAGGACCTGCAGCGCTTTGCCTATGTGCCTCACAACGGAAACCGCGTAGGCGGTGTCAAGCCGCCTCGAGGGTTCGAATGCCTCCCTCTCCGCTTTACCCGCTATTTCCAGGTAAAACGTGGTAGTTGTGTAAGGTGGGCAAAGGGACCCCGGCGTTGCGACAGGGCCTCTCTACTGCAACTGGTCAGCCGAAAGCCTTGTCCATCGTGTCCGCCACACCGTCTTCCATACTGGGCAGCACGCGGCTGTAGGTTTCCAGGGTTATGGCTATGGTGGAGTAGCCGAGGAACTCCTGCACGAATTTGACGTGCACTTCTTTGCCGAGCAACAGGGTAGTGCATGTGGTGAAAACGTATGTCGGGTAAGTCGGTGTGCCGAAGGACTCTGGCTTTCACCCCTTCCACGCGTTTCGGCATATAGAGCGTAAGAATGGCAAAACCATAACGACAAGGTAACGGCCAACGAGAGTCCGGCGTGCACGAACCTATCGAGAGGATGCGTACGCGCCGGGGCTGTCGGACGAGCGGTAGGCAGAGGTTGTAGGAAGCTCGTTTAGAGGAACTTGTCGCTAAACCACTTCGCCTGAGACGATGGATGCTCTAGATCGAACGTGTTACCGACCAGGCGCCCATTAAGGTCGAAGTTGCCGACGTATTGGCCTCTGCTTCCCTGGGTCCAGTTTGCAGTGATGACGACCGAGTTCGCTTGCACCTGGCTGGCGTTAGTGTCCAGGTTCCCGTGCATGCTGCTTCCTGCATCGATGGGTGTGGCGTCGGCGCTTCCCGACAGTTTTCCGTCGGGCGTCTGATCCAGGTTGAAGATCACGTTCCACCTGTTGCTCTGGTGGGCGAGCCACGATCCGCTACTAATGTCTCGTTCGGCCACGAGTCTCCTCCTTTTACTGGTGCGTCCCCGTTTTGGAGCTTGTCGAAAAATCCGGCAGGAAGCGTCTGCCAAGCTCTCGAGGCCTTTCTTCCTTTCCACTCCTTTCCGTCTCGACCGTGTGCCCACATACTAGGAAGCGAACGTCTCCCCAGCGTTACGGAGAGCGTTACGAGCAGAGAAACTCCAGGATATTCGTGCCCCAAGTCCGTAACTCAAGGGCTATCCGTCCTCAAGAACCAGTAACATCGGCAGGTAGCTGCACGCAGATTTCCGAGGGTCTCTCCACGGCGGAGTTCGCAGCACACGTTTTGCGCACCTCGATAAACAAAGGCAAAGAGAAGGGCCGGGACTACCAGTCCCGGCCCGTGTGCGTGCCGGTAAATCCGCTAGATGTACCCTTACTTCTTCGGTGGACCCGCCGTAGTGAATGTCCAGGTGTAGTCGGGCATCACGTTGCCCACTTTGTCCGCAATCCCGGTCAGGGTCACGTTGTAGAGACCTTATGCGAGGTCCCTCGACGGATCCAAGGTGGCAGTTCGAGCGTCCGCATCGTAAGCGACATCCCCCTGAACCCGAATGTTGCCGGTGGGCTTGACCTGCTCCACTCTGAAGCCAGCGTCGAGGGTGTCGGGGTCGATGCCAGAGCCTTCTTTCAGGAAGGTCAGGCATTTATTTACACTGTATGATCTCCCTGTCCACCAGCGCCTCGGAGGCCATCAGGGGCACCAGCGCCAACACCACACCTCTGCCCTCGCAGCTTCTATTCACTACCTTCTGAGGGCTCGCCTTCAGCCGTTCACGCCACGTAATCCGGACGGCGGGTTAGCTGCTATCGTGAGTCTGGGACCTTACTGTCGTCACTCTCGACCGAGCTCCTGGAGCGCGCGAGCGGCCTGTTCGGCATCCTTGTTTGCTCCTAGTCGGCGGAAGATCTCCAGCGCCACAGAGAGACGCTCCCGCGCTCTTTCAGGCTCTCCTTCGCGGAGGTGGAGCATACCGTACTCCTGCGAGAGCTTCGCTTCCTCATACGGGTATGGCATGGAACGTGCCCAGGACAGAGCCTCCTCCAGCACCGCGCACGCCTCTTCGCAGTTCCCTCGCAGGGTCAGGATCTTCGCCCGGACACGCGACGCTTCCAGGCCGTCCAGGCGGTTGTGTATAAGCCGGGCCCGGGCCTGGGCACGCTCCATGACCTCTTCTGCCCTGGCCGCGTCGCCAGTATCCGCGTAGGCTTCCGCCAGGATCGAGAGCAGCAGGACGTCGTATAGCCAGAGTAATTCGGAGGCGCGCGGTTGTAGACGGGCTATCGCCTCGGTCGGACGGCCCTGGAGCACGTCCATCTCCGCCAGCCGGCACTCCGCATAGCCCAGCTGACCAATGGCGTCTGTTTCCCGTGCCAGGGCGACGGCCTCCGAGAAGCAGTGGTATGCGTTCTCCCATGCGCCCTGCGCTTTATACAGGACGCCCAGGTAAGTGTGCTGTTGGCTGGAGAGGAAGGATGGTTGCGTGCTGCGCCCGAGCTCCACGGCATGCTCCAGGTATCCCTGAGCCTTCCGCCAGTCACCGAGGCAGAAGAGTTGTAATCCGAGGTTGGCCGTATGGAAGGCGAGCAGATCCGTGTCGCCCGTCTTCTTCGCGATGGCCGCCCCCCGCTCGGCGTGCTCGTGGCTGCGGCCGAAATCCCCGCGCATCATGTACACCATGTGGAGGCATAACAGCGCCGTGTCCAGAGCATCGAGGGCGTTTGAATCCTCCGCCAGCAGGACCGCTTTCTCCAGGGCCTCTACCCCTTCGTCCGGAGCGTCATCGAACAGAAGCGCGGTGCCCCGGGCCATCTCCGCGTCGGCGAGCAAGCCGACGGCTCCCACCTCGCGGGCGAGGATGGCGGCCCGTCTCGCCGCCTCCAGGCTTTCGGAATACCGGTGGCGGGTGAAGTAAACCCGCGCGAGCGCGCAGTAGAGCGCAGCCATCGCGCGCCGCACGCCCTCCGATGCGTCCGGCTTGTCGAGCGACGTCAGATAGGCCGAGAGCCGCGCGGCGCCTTCGTCTTTCGTCCCCTGGCGAAAGTGCGCGTGCGCGATCCTCGCCTCCACCCGGCTCATGTCTTCAGGGTTCTTCCGCGTACGGTGGATGTCCGACGCCCTTTCAAGGGCGACCAACGCCTCGTCGTAGCGGACGGTCGTCACGAGCAACCCTCCCAGCCGTTCCAGAGCTTCCGCCGACGACGGATCTTCACCCACCTCCTCCGCGAGGTTCAGCGCTGTCCGGTATTGCTGCTCGGCTTCTGCGGGCGCGAACGCCGCCTCGGCCTCCTCTCCAGCGAGAAGGGCGTACGGGAGGGCGCGCTCCGGCGAGGATCCCTGGGCGAAGTGGCGAGATATCTCCGCCGCCCGCTCCTGGCGGACCTTCTCCCCGAGCCGCTCCATCCCATCGCCAGCCGACATGTGCAGCCTCCTCCGGCGCACCGGGGAGAGCCCGGCATAAAGGGTTTGTTGGGTGAGCGCGTGGTCGAAAGCGTAGCGGACCTTCGCCGCCCAGATCAGACTGGAGGCTTCGGCCTCCTCCAGCGCTTCCTCCGCGTCGTGCTCGCCGAGATCTACAACCGTCATCAGGTC
>DASUPX010000420.1:0-4123 GCA_036280905.1 Rubrobacter sp.
CCCGGGTCTATGTTCGAGCAACATATGCCACATGGCAGAAGTTTCCGGCCGCTGCACCGTCCATCATGTACTTGACCACCATCGCCCCTGACCAACCCACACCGGCCGAAGCGGGGTGCCCGAACAACTGGACGGTACAGATCACAGAATTCGACTTCACGAGCGCCCGGATCCTGGTCTACCAGAATGGGCAACTGCCCAGGGTCTTCATCAACGTGTAGTCAACCGCAGGCAATCTTCGGGGCCGGGGGCCGGAGCCGTTGCGCCCGACCCTCTCTTTGCCCGCGGCCGCACGGCCGACTGCGCCGGCCGACCTCCGTTCGCGTCCCGCGTGCCAATTCCTTGACGCGGGGTTGGGGCTCCGTTACGCTCGGAATGGAAATAG
This sequence comes from Rubrobacter sp., assembly GCA_036280905.1. Lineage (GTDB taxonomy): Bacteria > Actinomycetota > Rubrobacteria > Rubrobacterales > Rubrobacteraceae > Rubrobacter_D. The sequence continues at coordinate 386 of DASUPX010000420.1, forward strand.
TCAATAAAAGTGCATGGTCTCGGTAAGGGGTTCGATGCACGTGCTTTCTTGGAGAAGGGAAAGGAGGTCGCGCGTGTCCTAGCGAAACGTGGGGAAGTTGCTCGGGTGGATATCAGGGTCCGTATCGAGAGGAGAGTATGTGATGGCCGGAGAATTTGTCCTGGCGATAGACCAGGGGACTACGTCCAGTAGGGCTATCGTGTTCAACCACGATTCCGCCACGGTGGGAGAGGCCCAGAAGGAGTTTACCCAGCACTATCCCCATCCCGGATGGGTCGAGCACGATGCCAACGAGATCTGGGACGTCACCCTGGGCGTGATGCGCGACGCGCTAAAAGACGCCGGCATCTCGGCCGGCGACATAGCCGCCATCGGCATCACCAACCAGCGCGAGACCGTGGTGATGTGGGACAGGGAGACCGGCGAGCCCATCCACAACGCCATCGTCTGGCAGGACAGGCGTGGCGCAGCATTCTGCGACAAGCTCTCCGAACAGGGCTACGCGGACATGGTCCGCGACAAGGCCGGGCTCACGATAGACGCTTACTTTTCGGGATCGAAGGTCACGTGGCTACTCGAGAACGTCGATGGTTTGAGGGAGAGGGCGCAGAACGGCGAGATCGCGCTGGGCACGATAGATACCTGGCTGATCTACAAGCTCACCGGTGGACGCGAGCACGTCACCGACTACTCGAACGCCTCGCGTACCCTCATGTATAACATCTTCGAGCTCAAGTGGGACGACGAGCTTCTGGAGATGCTGGGTGGTGTGCCGCGCGAGATACTTCCCGAGGTCAAGCCTAGCTCCTACGTTTACGGCAACACCGACGCCGAGGTCTTCGGGGCCGAGGTTCCCGTAGCCGGCGTGGCCGGCGACCAGCAGGCCGCCCTCTTCGGCGAGGTCGCCTTCGAGAAGGGCCTCACCAAGAACACCTACGGCACCGGCTCCTTCGCCCTCATGAACACGGGCACGGAGCCGATAAAGAGCGAGCATCAGCTACTCACCACCATAGCCTGGGGTCTCGGCGACAAACCGGTCGAGTACGCGCTGGAGGGCGCCATCTTCATAACCGGGGCCGCCGTGCAGTGGCTCAGGGACGGCCTCGGCATCATAGAGAGCGCGGAGGAGACGGAGGAGCTCGCGGCGAGCCTAGACTCCAATGACGACGTGTACTTCGTGCCCGCGCTGGTGGGGCTGGGGGCACCGCACTGGGATTCGTACGCCAGGGGCACGCTCATCGGGATCACGCGCGGCACAGACAGGGCACACATCGTGAGGGCCGCCCTCGAGAGCATGTGCTACCAGACCCGCGACGCCGTCGAGGCGATGGAGGCCGATGCTGGTATAGACATCCCGACCTTCAAGGCCGACGGCGGGGCCGCGGCGAACCGCTGGATGATGCAGTTCCAGGCCGACATCCTCGGCACACCCGTCGAGGTGCCCGAGACGCTGGAGACCACCGCTCTGGGCGCCGCGTACCTGGCCGGTCTCGCCGTAGGGTTCTGGGCTGACCAGGAGGAGCTGAAGAGCCGCTGGCGTCTCCGGCGCCGCTACGAACCGCGCATGAGCGAGGAGGAGCGCGAACGTCTCTACGGGCGCTGGCGTGAGATCCTCGGGCGCTCCAAGGGTTGGGCGCAGGAAGCGGTCGAGTCCCCGCTCGCGTAAAAGGGAAAGGGAACAGATGAAGAAAGTCATCAACGCGCCCGAGAGGGTCGTCGAGGACATGCTGCGGGGTATGGAGCGGGCCCACCCGGGCCTGCTCCGGGTCCTCCCCGAATCAAACGTGGTGGTCCGGGCTGACGCCCCGGTCTCCGGCAAGGTCGCGCTCGTTTCCGGGGGCGGCTCCGGCCACGAGCCGACCCACGGCGGGTTCGTGGGACCTGGCATGCTCGACGCCGCCTGCGCCGGGGCCGTGTTCACGAGCCCCACCCCCGACCAGATGTTCGAGGCCAGCAAGGCCGTGGACGGAGGGGCCGGCGTCTTCTACGTCGTGAAGAACTACACCGGCGACGTGCTCAACTTCGAGATGGCCGGGGAGCTCGCCGAGGCCGAGGGCGTACAGACCGACTACGTGGTTACCAACGATGATGTCGCCGTCGAGGACTCCACCTACACAAGCGGCCGGCGCGGCATAGCCGGCACCATCTTCGTGCACAAGATCTGCGGCGCCGCCGCCGACGATGGCAAGGATCTGGCCGGGATCAAGGAGCTGGCGGAAAGGGTCAACGGGAACGTGCGCTCCATGGGGATGGCCCTCACCAGCTGCACTCCGCCCGAGAGCGGTGAGCCCATCTTCGACATCGGCGACGACGAGATGGAGATCGGCATAGGCATTCACGGCGAGCCCGGCGTGGAACGCAAGAACGTCGAGCCCGCCGAACAGATAGTCGACGAGATGATGGCCAGGATCCTCGGCGACTCCGTGGACTATTCCGGCTCGGAGGTCGCCGTGATGGTCAACGGCATGGGCGGTACGCCCCTGATGGAGCTCTACGTCGCATACGCCCACGTCGCCGACGTGCTGGAGCGTGAGGGGCTCCAGGTCTGGCGCATGCCCTACGTGGGGGATTACATGACCTCCCTGGAGATGGCGGGCTTCTCCATCACCTTGCTCAAGCTAGATGACGAGATGAAAGGCTACCTCGAGGCGCCGTGCGACGTTGCGGCGGGTCGACCGTTCTAGAGAGGAGTGATGGATGCAAGCATACATAGCTGAGTTTATAGGGACGATGATCCTCATCATCCTCGGCGACGGCGTCGTCGCCGGCGTGTTGTTGAGGAACTCCAAGGCGGAGAACTCGGGCTGGATCGTTATCACCTTCGGATGGGCCATGGCCGTGGCCATAGCCGTCTACTGCGTCGGCCAGTTCTCCGGCGCCCACATCAACCCGGCCGTAACCATCGGCTTCGCTGTTACGGGACAGTTCCCGTTGGCTGATGTTATCCCTTACATAATTGCCCAGTTTCTGGGAGCCTTCGTCGGTGGCGTGATTGTTTGGCTTGCATACCTGGCCCACTGGGGAGAGACTGAGGACCAGGGGCTCAAGCTTGGCGTCTTCTGTACCGCACCGGCGATCTACAACACACCAGCGAACATCATCACCGAGATTATCGGTACCTTCGTTCTGGTCTTCGGTGTCTCGGGTCTCGTTGCGAACGCGGGGGCGGCAGGTGGCGAAGCCGCGACGATAATAGGAAGCGGCTTGAATCCGCTGCTCGTCGGCCTGCTCGTCCTCGGCATCGGGCTCTCACTCGGAGGCCCGACCGGCTATGCCATCAACCCGGCCCGTGACCTCGGGCCACGCATCGCCCACGCCGTGCTGCCCATAGCGGGCAAGGGTGGCAACGACTGGGGATACGCCTGGATCCCGGTCGTCGCGCCAATCATTGGCGGCATTCTCGGCGCCGTGGCCTGGGTGGTTCTTTTCTGATAGCGATTATAGTCAGGCGGTGGGGAGCCACTTGCTCCTCGCCGCCTGATCCATGAAGTGTTGGAGGGGGATGTAGGGTGAGCGTTCTTGATGCCTTCGACCTTGCCGGCAAGACCGCTGTCGTGACCGGCGGAAACACGGGCCTGGGTGAGGCTTTTGCCCGCGCCCTCGTCGAGGCCGGCGCCGGCGTCGCCCTCGCCGCCCGCACCCGCGACCGTTCCGAGCGGGTGGCCGAGGAGATCACAGGCTCCGGCGGCAAGGCCATCGCCGTGGACCTCGACGTCACCGACCCTGAGCAGGTGGACA
>DASUPX010000421.1:0-13380 GCA_036280905.1 Rubrobacter sp.
CCTTGGGCATCGGCCCCGCAGGCGGAGGACCCCGCAGGGGCCGCATCCTCCGCCTCGGCGTCCTCTGCTGCGCCGGGAGGTCCCTCGGGCTCCGGCGGCCAAGACGCAGGGAAGACGAGCACCGCCGTCGAGTCTGCAGCCCAAGAGCAGTACCGGTAGGGCCGGGGGGCAATCGCGTCTCCGGAGAAAGGGCGGCCTGCCTGCGCCGATTGATGCTGGGCAGGCGGTCTCTTGCGAGGGCCGCGGCTACTCCGGGGCCTTCATCATCGAGGGAGTCCGGTGGCCCGCGACGGGCCCTCCGGCGCTGGAAATTCCCGTGTACGTCCCCGAACTGGTCCTCCCTCTCCTCTTCGTGCCCTTATTCATCGGAGTGCGTGGAAGGGTTTTTCTGCGAACTTCGCCTAGAAGGCATTCTCCGAACTTCGCCCAAACGGCGTCCTAAGATGTTGACCATCCGCTCACAGCGTCCGAGTAACGGTAAAGATGTGCCGTCCGGCGGATGTGCCAATCCCTACAATCCACCACAATTGACCGCGCTGTGTAGCACGCGGGGCCGACGGAGCCAGCTCGAGAGGCCCTCGGCGACTTTCCAAACAGTTTCGTAGACGGAGCTCTCGGAAACTTACCCTACCGGCTGATCTCGGGGCCTAGCTCGACCTAAGGCCCCGAAGCTTCGCCCGGCACGAGTGCCTTGCGTAGCGTCGCAGGCACTCCGGGTAGGAGAGCGGCGTAACGGGTCGTTGGCCGGGTCGGCGTGGTACGCTAGGTGCACTGCATGAACGTAGTCGAACTGTTGCCCGCTCCCGCGCCTGTGGTCTCCCTCTCGGGACGGCCAGACGGACGCGAGGCGGCTCCCCCTAAGGGGTCTCCGCTGGTGGAGGCGCCGTATTGAGCGGCTTTGTCCTCGACGCCCTCATGGTCGTCCTCGCGCTGTTTCTGGTCGCGCTCAACGGCCTGTTCGTGGCGGCGGAGTTCGGGCTCGTGAAGATCCGCTCCACGCAGGTGGACAGGCTCGTGCGGGAAGGCAAGACCTCCGCGGGGCTGGTCAAGGAGGCCACGAACAGGCTTGACGCCTATCTCTCGGTATGCCAGCTGGGCATAACGATCTCCTCCCTTGGCCTCGGGTGGATAGGAGAGCCGGCCTTCGCCCACTTGCTCGAACCGCTGCTCGAGCCGCTGGGCGTACCAGAAGGTAGCATCCACGTGATCGCCTTCGCCGCGGCCTTCGCCACGATAACCTTCTTGCACGTGGTCTTCGGGGAGCTCGCGCCCAAGAGCGTGGCCATAGCCAGGGCGGAGGGCACCTCGCTTTTCGTGGCGCCTTTCATGAGGTTCTTCTACTACCTCTTCTACCCCGGCATAGTCGTCTTCAACGGGGCGGCCAACGCCGTGGTGCGCCTCTTTGGCGTACCGCCCGCCTCGGGGACGGAGGAGACCCACTCGGAGGAGGAGCTGCGCATCTTAATAGAGCAGTCGACACGCCAGGGCGTACTGAACATCGGCGAGGAGCACATGCTGGAGGCGGTCTTCGAGCTGGAGGACACGCGGGCGCGCGAGATCATGGTCCCCCGCCCCGACGTGGTCGCGCTCTCGGCCAACACGAGACTAGACGAGCTGGTCGTGGCCACGGCGGGCAACCACACCCGCTACCCCGTCTTCGAGGGCGATTCGCAGGAGCGCATAGTCGGTATGGTTCACGTCAAGGACGTGCTGGAGACGATCAAGCAGACGAGGAGCCTCGAGGCCGACGTGAGCGCCAGGGATCTCATGCGCGACGTGCTCATAGTCCCCGAAAACCGCCCCGTAGACGAACTGCTCAAAGACCTCCAGAAGCGGGGGATCCAGATGGCGGTGGTCATAGACGAGTGGGGCTCCTTCGAGGGCATCGTGACGATGGAGGACATAGTCGAGGAGATAGTGGGCGAGATCCGCGACGAGTTCGACGAAGAGGAGCCCCACGTGGAGAGGCTCGAGGACGGATCCTACGCGGTGGACGGACGCATCCCTATCGGGACGGTCAACGAGGTCGTGGGCTCTGACTTCCAGAGCGAGGACTTCGACACCATAGGCGGCTTGGTCCTCGGCCGGCTAGGACGCATCCCCGAGGTCGGCGACGAGGTGAGCATGGGTGAGCACGTCCTGCGGGTGGAGGAAGTGGACGGTCCCCGCGTGGCTCGGGTGAAAGTGAAGAACAATCCGGCCCAGAGACCAGGCACGTGAAGGCATCGACGAAGTCGGCTCCATAGCTCCCAGATCAGCGTGGTCGGCTCCCGCGCGCCACCAGCACCGGGCAGTGGGCGTGGCGTACGACCGAGTCGGAGACGCTACCCATAAGCGTCCGCTTCATCCCGCCGAAGCCCCTGCTGCCCATCACTATTAGTCCGGCTCCAAGCTCCTCGGCCAACGCCACGATCTCTTGCTCCGGGCGCCCGTTTTTCAGGTGCCTTTTCGCGATCTTCGCCCCCGCCTCGCGCAGCTCTCCGGCTTGCTCCTCGAGAAGGGACTGCGCATTTCGCCTCATCTGCTCGTAGAGGCGCGGATCGGCCCCTCCCATACCGCCAACATGCACGAGGTGCAGCTCGGAGCCCGTGCCCTGCGCTATGCCCACCGCCATCCGAGATGCCGTACGGGCCTCCTCGGAGCCGTCGGTAGCCAAGAGTATGACCGTGGGGAAGGGGTCCATCATCACTCGCTCTCTCCGCCTAACGCGCGTCCCTACATTCTAATGGCCTGAGGAGGCTCGCACGCGGGACCACTCCCAGGAGTTGGTAGGCTCATTAGACCGACGGTTGGAAGGAAGCGTTCTACGAGGAGGCCAGCAATCAGCCTAGCATGTTCGATCTCTTGGGCGAGGAGACAGGCCACACCAAGCGTACCAACTTCGGAGCCATAGGACGCTACTTCGTGGATCGCCTCCAACAGGTATTCGTCGGGGTCTCCAAGAACCCGTTGCCCCTCCCGAATTCGAAGGGCGTGCTGCTGTTCTTGCTGTGCTTTGCGGCAGCAAATCCGAAAAGCGCTAAGCCCGCATTGAGAATCGCAAACCACATGCTGCGGAGGTGATTAGCGAGCTGGTAGGGGTAAAACGTGGGGTCAAATCCGTATCCACAAGGGTTATGATTCCGAGTCTTACCTGCAAATCGTTGGTCCGGGCCGTCCCGTAAGCCGGATTCTGCTCCGAGCAGGCCATAGGGCCCCAGGATGAAGGAGCTGTTCTTTCTAGTAGTACTCATTCGTGCTGGAACCACCTTCCGCAAAGAGCGGCGGGGTGAGTAAAGCCCCGCCTAGAGTTGAACAACTCAAACACGCTAGCAACCATCGGCACCAGGGGTATCCCCTAATTGAGCTATCTTTGCCTCCGATGGTGAACCTCCTCGAGAACGCCGTTCGAGCTCGTTTCTAGCCAATTGGCAGGGAAAGAGATAGGGTACGCTCTCGTCACCAGACTCCGATAACTACCTCCCTCTCAACACCAGTTCCTCTATTTCGCAGAGCGCCGCAGGTGAACAAGCCCCGTGTCTTGCGAGATGGGTTGCCCGTGAAGGCCGCGCTACCCCATAACTGTAGCCGTTAGTGGGGGACCGAGGCAGCTAAGGGCTCCGGGCCTCCTTCTGCAAGCCCTTGTTCACCCAACCGCCTGGAAGGCTAATTCTCGGAGCTATGCCTGAACGCTCAGCAACGTCTCAACTCGGGCATTGGCACGAGTCTCCCGACCACGTGCCCCCACCGGCTACTGCCTCTAGCTCCTGGTCGGAGAGCTCCCCCTCTTCGTCGGGCGGCAAGCCGGTGCCGGGAAGCACCAGGTAGATGGTCTTCGGGCTCTCCTCTACCACCCTTACTTCGATGTCCTCGGGCAGCTGCGTCTGAAGCACCTGCTCCACGGCCCACTTGGGGTCATCGAGTAGCTTCTTCCTGAAGTCCTCGTCCTCGATGCTCCTCTGTACGAGCCTGCGCTGCAACTCTGAGCGCATGCTGCCGCCGCTCGCTTCGGTCATGATCGAATCCCCTTTCGCTCTCGCTGCATACAGTTCGCAACGGGAAGTTGTAGTCGTCGTGGTGTTTTTCAGCGTGGGTGGTTTACGGCCTTGATGCACCGCCCCTGGTTCTTGAAGCCGTACTCCTCGTAGCCCCCCTTCTTGCAATCCCCTTTGCTCTGTGGCTGCTCGGTAGGAGGAGGCTCGCCTACACCACCGGCCCTGTAGCTGATGGCGATGTACGGGCTGAGTGCGGTGTCGCGGGGTCCGCTGCCGCCTGGTGGCACCAGGTTGGAGCCGCCGCCCCCTCCACCCGCGCCCGACCAAAGCCCTGAGCAAACAACATCATTCGGGCAAACTGCGCTGCCTCCGCCGCCGCCTCCGCCGTAGTAGCCGCCGCCTCCTCCGCCACCGCCGTAGGGTGCGCCGCCACCGCCGGGGGCGCCGCTGCCGCCCTGCCCCAGCGACCCGCTCTCGCCATCCAAGCCGCTGCCGCCGCCAGGAACGGTGCCCCCGGCTCCCCCTGCGCCGCCCGCGCTCTGGGTGCCGGCCTTACCGCCTTTGCCTCCGCTGACGATATAGGGTAAGGTCCCGATCTCCACGACGCACGACTCACCATCGCCGCCGTCCGAAAAGGTGTCACCGCCGGTACCCCCCAAGAGTGGTTGGAGGTCCTGAGGGTCAGGGTCCAACAACGACATGCACACACCACCCACTCCTCCGCCTCCGCCTCCTGCGGCCACGATCAGCCGCGAGGCCAGGCTTCCGCTCCGGTCCCTGGATACGTAGCGCACGTCTGAGGCACCGCCGCCACCACCACCCAAGGCGCTTGCGTTTCCGCCACCGTTGAACCCGCCGTGGCAGTTAATGCTATCAGCGCAGTCGCCTGCTGCGTCCCCTCCTGTCGGTGCGCCGCCGACGTTGACGTAGAGGGTATCGCCGGGCGTGAGTCCCGTCAGGTTGCCGCTCACCACAGCACCAAGACCGCCGAGCGCAGGGATAGCGCCAAGATCAGGATAAAAGTCCCCCGCGGCGCCTGGAGCTCCGGTGGCAACGACCTGTACGCTGCTCACCCCTGCTGGCACCACGAAGGTGTCCTCTTCACCTGTCGAGCCAAAGGTGCAGGTGGTGGTGCCGGAGGTGGTCGAACAATCACCCGCTGCCCGGGCGGGGCTCGCGTCGTAGGCGAGCACAAGGAGCGCCACCATCGCCGCCACCAACGCCACCACCAACGCGGCCAGGGCTCCCGGGAAGAAGGAGTTTAGTGTTCTAGTAGTACTCATTCGTGCCGATACCACCTTTCGTAAAGAGCGGCGGGGTGAGTAAAGCCCCGCCTACAGTTGAACAACGCCATCACCGTGTCACCGTCAGGGTATGTTGTTGCTAGCCGCCGTTATTGGCCGTCCTGTGAAGCACCTCCTTGCTGCGGGGCATCTTGCTGCAGTGTGGCGGCCATGTCGTTGACCTCGTTGAGGATCTCGATGGCGCCCTCTATGTCTTTCGCCCTCGCGCCGTTGACAACCAGGTAGAAGACGTGGAAGGTACCTGGTTTGACCTCCATGTAACCCCCTATCGACTCGTTGTCGAGCAGGCTCCCGTCTACGTAATCTGGCAGGCTGACCGTCCCGACCTTGGCGAAGACCTTGCCCTTTGCCGGGCAACTCTTGCAGTTATCCGCGAGGCTACCGTCGACGCCCATTATGGGTAGCATCTCGCGAAACGTCTTTGCCTGGGGTTGCTTGAGCCAGTAGCGAAGCACCTCGGTCGCCGCCTTGGGGGTGAACCGGTCCGTAGGGTTGCCGCCCCTGCCGTCCGCGAAAGCCACCTGAGACGTGTCGACGCCAGCCTTCTCGTAGAACTTCTCCATCACCGGGAAGGCATCGTTGCAGTCGGTGCTTCCGGCCTTGACGGCCATCAGGCACAGGTCAAGGTTGGCGCCGTAGTTGTGGCTGACCTTGAGGATGAGCTCGGCGTACTCGCTGTAGGGTGGAGAGACGTAGGCCGCGACCTCGTCCCTGGACGAGTACGAGCCCTTCTTCGGCAGCTTGGAAGAAGGGTTAGGGCCTGTGGGGGTGACGCCCACGGAGACGCCGGAGCGCCCCAGGGCCTCGATCAAGGCCGTGCGCGCGAAGGCGGGCGGGTCGTCTACCGCCGCGACCCTCAGCTGCTTGCCGGCGTCGGTCGCGATGTTCCCGCTCACCACCACCGGACCATCCGTCTGGGGGCTCACGGTCAGGGTGGTCGGCTTGCCGGCCGCAACCGTCTCTGCCCGCATCTCGATGCGGTACGGAGCTACCTTGGGTCGCCACTTGACCACCTTGGGTGCCTTCCCGACCTTGCCAGGGGCGACTACCACGTCGATGAGGTTGTCGTTTATGGTGATCGGCCTCGGCCAGGGATCGAGGTTGGGGGCGTTGAAGGAGAGGGCGTTCACGGACGGGCCCTTGGGGGCGAGCTCGAAGAGCCGGTCGTCGATCATGACGTCGCCGTTCACACGCTCGATGCCGGACTTGCGCACCTGCTTGGCGATCTCGTCGAGGCCTGCGAGCGGATTCTCGGGGGTGAGCGTAGCCCCTGGCGCGTCGTTGGCGTAAGTGTGGTCGATGTGGGTGTAGGAGACGGTCCCGTTGGGTGCGGTTCGCCCGCCCATGGTCAGGTCGCCGCTGGCCACGAGCACCAGATTGCCATTGAGCGTGCCGTTCTTGACCTCTCCCTGCGCATAGACCGGCGTCTTGAAACGGTGGTCGAAGCCGAGGTAGTCGAGGGTCGGCGAGACGCTGAAGAGCTTGGTCGTAGAGCCGGGGATGTAAAAGCGGTCGGCGGGGCCCAGCGAGCGCACGGTGCGACCGTTGGAGGGATCAACCTCGAGGTATCCCCACTGGCCGTACTGGTATTTTGGGCGGTCCATGATCTTCTCTACCTTCGGACCTAGCTCCGATCGCGCTCGGTCGCTGCCCTGGGTCTGCCCCGTCACTTCGGTCGTCTGGGCATTCGACGTGGTCTTGGACGAGCCAGACTCCCCTTGAGATCCCCCTTGTGTGTCGGCCTCGCAGCCAAGGAGCAACGCCATGCTAACCGCCACGGCCATCGACGCAATCAGTAGGATCGTCTTCCTCAATAGGCTCCTGCGGGGAGCAGCGGGCTGTACGGGAGCGGCGGTGGACATAGTGAGACTCCTCTCTAGAAAGCGAAGTTCGCAGAAATCATCTTCCACGCACTCCGGTGAGCATGATTTCAGGAAGCCTATCTCTCGGGGCTTACCTCCAGGGTTTCATCGAGCCAGTCGAAGGCGCGCCGGTGAAAGAGCGGGCGGGCCTTCCCCTCGCAGTGATCGCCCGCCCCTTCGGCGTTCGTGAATCGGACCAACTCTCTGGGGCATCTCAGCGATTCGTGTATCCGCTCTGCGTTCCACGAGAGCGGGTCGCTCTCTGCCAGGGTTAGGAGTGTCGGGCAGCGAATGCGCCCCGCCGCCTCCTTGAGGCTGTAGTACTGGGAGATGTGCACGTACTCCGCGAGGGAATCTATCCCGTGCACCCAGAAGGCTCGCTGGACGACGGCCCATCGAAGCGCGGGGATCGCCCGGATGTGCTCCTCGAGCGGCTTCAACACCTCAGGGTCGACGTCGGGGAATTTCTCCAGCACCTCTTTCGGGAGGACCGTGAAGCTCGCCTTCATCGATTCGAGCAGGTCCCACAGGCCGGGGTCCGCGATGCACGCGGCCAGGCGGTGCTCCGCGCTCGCCGCTCGGGGCGCGAGGTAGCCGCCGAAACTCCAGCCCATCAGCGCGATCTTCTCGGGGTCGACCTCCTGGCGCGTGATGGCGTAGTCCACGACCGGCCCGACGACGTTCTCCCAGTCGGGGCGCATCTTGAGGCCCTGCCGGATCAGCGGACGGCCCTGCCCCGGACCGTCGAAGAGCAGCAGGTTGTAGCCCCGGCGAAGCGCGGGCGCGGCGAAGTCCAGGTACATCTCGTAGATCGTCGAGTCGTAGCCGTTGGTGCAGATAAGGGTCGGACGGGGCCGGTCGGAGTCGTCGACCCGGCAGAAGTATCCGGGAAGCGTGGTTCCCTCGAAGGGAATCTCCACCGGCTCGACCGGCGAGGGCATTAGGGCCGCGGCCTTCTGGAAAGCCGCGGCCTCCTTGTCGAACGCCTCCACCAGCCTGGCATCTACCGGCGAACCAAAGAGCGGCGCGTAGGCGGCGCGGTAATAGCTGGCCGCCCGGAGATAGGAACCGCTGGCGCTGATAGCGTGGTCCGCGTGGGCGCTGGCATCGCCGTAACCGCCCAGACGATCGCCGGCGGCACTCCACTCCTGGAACCAGCTGTCGGCGTCTCCCTCCTCGATCGACGATGCGATCGTGGAGATCTCGCCTAGCGGACAGCCATCCAGGGTCATGGACCGCACGGCGAACTGCTCGAACAGCGGATCGTCGAAGAAGACGCCTCCGGTTCCATCGTGCCCGGCGGATGCGCTGTGACTCGGGTGTGACTCCATCTATTCCTCGCTTCCTGGATGCGTGGCCGGCCTATGGGGCCGGCCAATTGGCATTCGGGTTGGCTACTCGGGCGGCGATGGTGAGGGCTTGCCCAGCGCCTCGGCCAGGGCTTCGAAGATCCGGTCCGCCGGTAACTCGCAGGAGGCGTTCCTGGGCCATGCCTTCATGATCGGCACGTCCTTCGGGCACTTGCCGGAGGAGATGTCGCTGTTGACCAGCACCACCACCACGGCGTCGAGGTCCGGATGGTAGAAGAGGTAGGTGTTGTAGCCGGGTATCTCCCCGTTGTGTCCGACCCACCCGTGGTCCTTCCCTAGCCCGATGCCGTACTCCAGGTCGCCTTTGAGCGGGGGCTGGTTCAGGGGCGGCACGTCGCTGACGAAAGAGTCGAGCCGCTCGGACTGCATCTCGGGTGAGAGAAGTCCCTTCCCGGTTCCAAGCGCCCGGCCGTAGACCAGCAGGTCATCTACCGTCGAGATCATCTCGCCCGCCGTCCAGGCCATGGATGGGCTCCAGTGGGTGGAGTCTATGGGCTTCTGGCCGGAGGACTTTCCCTGCAGGGTGTAGCCGTGGTCGTAAGGCTCCGGTATCGCGGAGCTCTTGCCCGGGAAGGACGTCTCGGTGAGGTCCAGCGGCCTTATGATCTCTTCCTCGTAGAGCTGCTCGATGGGCTTGCCCGTCACCTGCTGGAGTACCAGACCAAGCAACACGTAGTTGGTGTTGGAGTAGAACCACGCCGTACCCGATTTGAACAGGGGGGACTCCTCGATGCCATACTGTGCCAGATCCTCGGGCTTCCAGACCTTGTTCGGGTTGGAGGACCACTCCTCTACCCACTGGTCCGATTCCGTGTAGCTGGCGATACCGCTGGTCATATCGGCCACCTGCCTGAGCGTGATCTCGTCCCCGTTGGGCACGCCCTTGACGTACTGGTCGATGGTGTCGTCGAGCGAGAGGAGCCCGTCGTCTGCGGCCTTGAGCAGGAGGGTGGCGGTGAAGGTCTTGGTGACGCTGCCTATCCGGTGGTGCACCTCCGGCGTCATCTGCTCCCCACTAGCGCGGTCGGCCACCCCCTTGGCCTGCACCCACGTGTAGTCCGGGGTCTCCACGGCGGCCACCACCCCGGGCGCGTCGGTCTCTTTAAATGACTTCTCGAGCGCCGCGTTCAGATCGTCCTCTGTAGCCTGAGCGCCACCCTTGTTGTTTTGGGTACCCGTGGAGGAACCCCCTTCGCCACCATCACCCCCACCGCATCCGCTCCCAAGCAGGAGCACCGACCCGATGACGAGAAACGCCGCCGTCCACATCGACAGGTGCATATTCCGAACGAACAAACGCTTCTCCTCCCAGTCGGCCATCAACCAGCCAGCCCGGCCACCTCCCTCCCGGGGAGAGGCCCTATGGTCTTCGCGCCCCCACCTCGCGGCGAATTCGCCTTTAGCGCGACACCGAGTACGCGCATGCAAGTACTGTATAGACCCGCAGAGTAAGGGCGTATCCCCCAAATGAGCTATCTTTGAGGATCGGGGCTTAGAGAGATGTGCCCCGGCCCCCTACCAACGGCTACAGAGTATTAGTCGTAGGGTTCCTCAGCGTGGGTGGTTTACGCCCTTGATGCACAATCCCTGGTTCTTGAAGCCGTACTCCTCGTAGCCACCCTTCCTGCAATCCGCTTTGCTCTGTGGCTGCTCGGTAGGAGGAGGCTCGCCCACGAGACCGGTCCTGTAGCTGATGGTCACCGACGGAGGGACGGAGGTGTCCTGGGCCAGGGTCGCGGAGCCGCCCTGTGGGACCAGGTTGGAGCCGCCGCCACCGCCGAGGGGTCCGCTGTGGCCGCCCTGCCCCAGCGACCCGCTGGCGCCGTTGGGGACGCCCCCTGCGCCACCGGCGCTCTGGGTGCCCGCCTTACCGCCCGTGCCTCCCTCGAGGGTATAGGTAAAGGTCCCGAGGTCTAGGAGGCACGACTCACCATCGCCACCACCAAAGCGGCCACGGCCCCAGGAAGAAGGAGGAGTTGAGTGTTCTAGTAGTACTCATTCGTGCTGGAACCACCTTTCGTAAAGAGCGGTGGGGTGAGTAAAGCCCCGCCTAGAGTTGATTAACGCCCCCACCGTAGCAACCATCGGCACCAGGAGTGTCCCCAAATGAGCTATCTTTGCATCGGACGGAGAATTTCCTTCACGACCTACTTTCGGGAACGCTGTAAAGCTAAAGTCGCCTGGCACGTCTGGCGAAAGCGATTGGCCTTCGGCATGCAGGTACTCCTACCTGGAAACCCGCATCATGTATACCGTCGTATTCGGAGAGCCGCCCGATCGTATTCGATGTTGTGCGTCCACGAAAACACCCATCACACATCTGGTTGGGGTATGGGTTAGGGTCAGAACGTCGCTGCTACCACCGCAATGCTGAAATAGATGTCGGGGCCGTCCAGTAAGCCGGATTCTGCTCCAAGGAGGCTATACGGTGGCCGGGTGCCGGTTCATGTTGGATAATGCCCGTGGAATCGGATTTCCGGGAGATCCTCGTCGAGGCGCATCGACTTGACAAGGGAATTGAATGCTTCACCGGTATGCATGGAAGGGATATTCATCCATTCCGAACTTCACCTTGACGGCTCTCTACGAACTTCGGCCTTGGCAGACGTTTCGAAGCTGGCGCCTGACTCCGGTCGGTGGCAACATGCTTGTAGGGTATGGCACGACAGGTCGAGTGGGCTACTGAGGAGAGGGCCAGGTGAGCGTATTCCCGACCAAGATCCTTCTGGCATCAGACGGCTCCAAGGACGCCGATCTCGCCACTACGACCGCACTCGAGCTGGCTAGAGACACCGGCTCCGAACTGCACATCGTTCTCGTCGAGGAGCCGGCTTATGCCTATATCGATCCGAGCGGCTACCCGTACTTCCCCGATGAGGAGCTGGAGCACGAGCTAGAACAGCAAGCTCATATGCGCCTCGATGCAGAGGTAGTGAAGATACGCTCGGCAGGGGGTGCGGTCGCGGAAACCCATCTAAGGTTGGGGTCTGAGGCCGCGGCGGAGATAGTCGACTTAGCGGAGGAGATAGGAGCAGGGCTCGTAGTGATTGGTAGTCGCGGCCTGGGTGGGATAAGGCGAGCACTCATGGGCAGCGTCTCCGATTCGGTGGTGAGACACGCTCACTGCCCCGTCATGGTGGTGCGCCCCGAAAAAGCGGATAGCTAGCTTTAACTTGACTTGCCTGCGGGCTCCTGCCGGTCTCTTGTTCGCCGCCTACGCTTTGGCGCTGGTGCGCAAAGAGTTGTGGGCACACGCGACTTTTTGCGGGCTGCCTTCGGCAACCGACAAGGTAGGAGCCCCGCGGGCCTTTGTGGAACGACTAAACGACGCGGTTTGCTATGCGGCCTAACGGCTCGAGCCGAGCTCCACGCACTCCGGTGGATAGAAGCCGCAGAGGCCCGCGACTTTCCCACAAGGTAGCGCTACAGAGCTCGAGCCGCTACGCTGAAAAGCGACCAAAGGGAGGTAACAGGTGGAAGAACGCATCTACGCTGAACTTCCTGGGGAACGCCGTCTCTTGGCGTAGTAGCCGGAAGTTGGGCCGTTGAGGTGCATGATTGACGGAGGAAGTCGCCGCGAGAAGGAAACACACCGCCCCGACGAACGTTGCTGCGTTGGCGAGGGGGATGTCGATCAGCGACGGCTCGTTCCGGCACCTGAGTTAGAGTGCGCGTAGAACCGGCACGCCTCAACTTTGCCCTGGCTTGGCTGTTCATGCTCGGCGCTCTCTGCTTCGCCCTGGGCGCGATCCCCGCCTACGTTCACGCGGTCGGGGCGAGCGCAGACTCAATCACCTTCTTCGTGGGATCCATCTTCTTCACCTCGGCGTCGTACCTGCAGTTGGTGCAGGTCCAAAGTCCGGGGATGACGGACGTAGACGAGCAGCGCCAGCACACCCGTGTCCGGGCGCTACCGTGGGCCTGGCGGCCGGATGATAAGGGTTGGCTGGCGGCGGCCACGCAGTTCCCGGGGACGCTTTTCTTCAACATCAGCACGTTCGCAGCTACGGCGCACAACCTCACCGCGGTGCAGGCCGACAGGCACGTCTGGCGGCCCGACATCTTCGGCTCGATCCTGTTCCTCGTGGCCAGCACCTTGGCGATATCGGCCCTGGGAGTCGGGTTCCGGCGTCTGCGGATGCGCTCCCTGCCCTGGTATATCGCGTGGATCAACATGCTTGGCTCGGTGGCCTTTATGGCCTCGGCGCTGGCGAGCTTCGTGTTGCCCAAGACCGAGGCCATGATCGACGTCCCCCTGGCCAACGCAGCAACGTTCGTCGGGGCGGTGTGTTTCCTTCTCGCGGCGGCGCTACTGCTGCCCGCCTGGCGAACCTCGGTGCGGTCGAAGTCGCGCGGCGGGCATCCCGCAGGGTAGCCTTCAGTTGTCAGCCATCGGCCAAAAACAAGAAGCCGAGAGCTCTCTTCGAAGGAAGTCGATTCCGCTGCGATCTGTCGTGAGAAGTTTGTCGAAAGCTTGCAGAAGAAAGACTCCACCCGAACGATGCGCCCTCCCCGCCGAGGTGTATGCTACGAGTGATATTGGGTGGGACGCACGGGGCAGGGTATTCTCGCTTCACATCCCGAAAGCGAGGGAAAAGGGATCAGGCGGGCACAGTGGCGCTGGCAGTGGGTATCATTTGTCTCAACAATCCTTGTTCCGACACCCCGACACCCTCCAGGGCAACCGAGGCGAAGTGTACCGAAGCGCCGCCACTTGAAGAAAGAGGGGACCCAAGTGAGCCAACCCGACATCTACGCTACCAACCACCAAGATCAACCCCAGCGATCGACCCTGCCGATCCCCGACGTCACGCCCCCGGGCCTGACCCCTACGACGCCAAAGACCCGGAGGCCGAGTTCCCCCCGATCC
>DASUPX010000422.1:0-3760 GCA_036280905.1 Rubrobacter sp.
GCACCCTGGGCACCAGAGACGTGGCTGACTCCGAACGGGTACGTCTGGCGGTGGAGGAGAACGAGTGTGTGGTCGCCGACGCGGAACACGATTCCGACCTGGAGGCGCTGGTGCGCGCCGTGCCCGACCCGGCCCGAGTGCTCTGGGCCGGCTCGGCTGGGCTAGCGCTCGCCCTCGCAAACGTTTATCCAGGGCCCTGCGCAGGAGGGGCAGGCGAACAGAGGACGCCGGCCAGTCCCGTCCTCGTGGTCGTCGGTAGCCTCAGCGGCGTCGCCAGGGAGCAGGTGCGGCGGCTGGTCGAAGAGCACGGGAACGTCGCCGTCGAAGCGGGGCGGGAAGACGCCGTCGCGGCAACTCGGATGGCTCTTTCGGGCGGAGCGTGCGCCGTCGTGCACTCGCCCGAGGAGCGGGATCCCTCCGGCAAAGGATCCATTATCGAGACGTTGGCCGAGGTGGTCTCCCGACTCTCGGAAGAGGGGCTATTCGGGGGGCTCGTCATGACCGGTGGGTCTACCGCCGTCGGGGTAGCGCGGCGGCTAGGGGCGACCGGGATCGAGCTCCGCGGAGAGGTGGAGGCGGGCGTTCCCGTTGGGACTTTGATCGGCCGGAACCCCTATCCCGTCGTAACGAAGGCCGGCGGCTTCGGCGGACCGGATACACTAGTAGGGGCAGTTCAGGCGCTCGCGCAGGGCAGGTAGGAGAACCAATGACACAACCCCTCATAGCCGTGACGATGGGAGACCCGGCTGGGATCGGGCCGGAGATACTGGCAAGGACCTTCGCTGAAGAGGGCTTTCGGGAGGGAAACCGGGCGGTCGTCGTCGGGGACGCGACGATGCTCGAACGTGCCGTAAAGCTGCTCGGCCTTCCCCTGCGCGTGAATAGTATCAATGAGCCCGAGGGGGCGGGGTTCGCCCCTGGCACCGTGGACGTGCTCTCCGAGACCGACCTGCCCGAGGATCTGCCCTTCGGCAAGCTGGACGCGCGGGCTGGAGATGCTGCCTTCCGCTACGTCGAGCGGGCCACGCGGTTGGCGGGGGAGGGGCGCGTGGCGGCGGTAACCACCGCGCCGCTCAACAAGGAAGCCATGCATCTGGGCGGCCACCAGTATCCCGGGCACACCGAGATCCTGGCCGAACTGACCGGCACGAAAGACTACGCGATGATGCTCGTCACAGACGAGCTGAAGGTGATCCACGTCTCCACCCACGTCTCGCTCGCGGAAGCCATAGAGCGTGTCGAGCCGGAGCGGGAGCTGGCCGTAATCCGCCTCGCCCACGGGTCGCTGAGAAAGCTAGGCGTCGAGAGACCGAAGGTCGCCGTCGCCGGCCTGAACCCGCACGCCGGGGAGAACGGGCTCTTCGGCACGGAAGACGCGGAGCGCATAGCGCCGGCCGTGGCCGCAGCCGTAGAGGAAGGAATCGACGCGACGGGGCCGCATCCGCCGGATACCGTGATGATGCGGGCCAGGACGGGCGCGTTCGACATCGTGGTCGTGCAGTACCACGACCAGGGGCACATACCCATAAAGCTGATGGGCTTCGACACCGGCGTCAACGTCACGGTGGGCTTGCCCTTCTTCCGGACCAGCGTGGATCATGGCACCGCCTTCGACATCGCCGGTACGGGGGAGGCAGACCCTTCGAGCCTGCGCGCCGCCATCGACCTGGCCCGCACGCTGTCGGGGGATGAGGAAGGGAGTTAGAGATGGAGTTCCCGAAGGTGGTAAAGATCAGGCAGAGGTTTCCCCGTCTGCGCGTAGAGAACGTGGAGGAGGCTCTGCGGGAGCAGTTGTGGCGTGGGGAGATCTCATCCGCCATCAAGCCGGGCATGAGCGTCGCACTCACCGCGGGAAGCCGCGGCATCGCGCAGATAAACGAGATCCTGCGCTCCATGGTCGGGATCTTGAAGGAGCTGGGGGCGGAGCCGTTCATAGTGCCGGCTATGGGGAGCCACGGCGGGGCCACGGCCGAGGGACAGGTCGAGATCCTGGAATCCCTGGGCGTAACGGAGGAATATTGCGGCGCACCGATACGCTCCTCGATGGAGGTGGTCCAGATCGGGGAAACCGGGCGGGGGGTGCCCGTTTACATGGACAGGATCGCCTCGGAGGCCGATGGCGTGGTGCTGGTCAACAGGGTCAAGGCCCACACGGATTTTCGCTCCAGCATAGAGAGCGGCCTGATGAAGATGGCCTCCATAGGCCTGGGTAAACACGAGCAGGCGCTCGCCCTGCACGGCTTCGGCGTCGAGGGCATCCGAGACTTCATGGTCGAGGTCGCGGATGAGGTTCTGGGCTCCGGGCACATCCTGTTCGGCGTGGCGACCGTGGAGAACGCCTACGACGAGCCGGCCATCATAGAGGCGATACCGGCCGGGCAGATCCACGAGCGTGAAGAGGAGCTTCTGGCCGAGTACATGGGCATGATGCCGGCTCTGCCCGTCTCGGACGTAGACGTGCTCTACGTCGACGCTCTGGGCAAGAACTACTCTGGGACGGGGATGGACACCAACGTAATAGGCCGCTTCCGCATCCTCGGTGTCGACGAGCCGGAGTCGCCCGCCGTCAAGTACATCGTCGTGGGCGACGTCAGCGAGGAATCGCACGGCAACGCCCTCGGGGTGGGGCTCGCCGACCTGACCACACAGCGTCTCGCTGACCGGGTCGAGCGCGAGGCCATGAACGCCAACGTGATCACGAGCACGTTCGTGGAGCGGGCAAAGGTGCCCATGGTCCTGGCCAGCGACGAGGAGGCCCTGCGTACCGCCATCCGCTGCAACTGGGGCGTCCCCCCCGATGAAACACGCCTCGTCCGCATCCCGAACACGCTGCACCTGGAGTACCTCTACGTCTCGGAGAACATGGTCGACGAGGCGCTCGCCAACGCCGAAACCGAGGTGGTCGGTGACCCGGAGAAGCTGCGCTTCGACAGGGAAGGATATTTCGAGGGTTTTTGACGTAGACGAATCGACCTCCCGCGACCCTTCTCGAACCCCGGGTGAACATTGCGGCGAACCCGGGAGGGTCATACAGTAGGGGAACGTCCAGCGTGTGGCGTTCGGGGAGGTTTTCAGACGTTTTGGGAGAGGAGTAGGCTTGGACTTCGCATCGTTTTCGGGGGCGAGGGTCGTGGATCTTTCGCTGACCTTGTCGGAGCGGTTACCCGGAACCTGGCCGGGACACATGACCTACGCCCACCACAACTGGAACTGGTTCGCCGAGGTCGGGGGGCCGACGGGCACGACGAGGAGCAGCGCCCCCTATCAGACCAACTTCCTCGTCATCGACGAGCACTGCGGCACCCACTTCGACGCCCCGACCCACTTCGTCCCGCCCCCCGATTCTGGTCTGCCCCTGGCCGGGCCTCTCGGGGATCAGACGGGCGACAGGGTCCCACTCGGGGACCTGATGGGCCCGGCGGTCGTGGTCGATGTGCGCTTCCTGGCCGACACGGGCGAGCCAGGCGTGAGCCCCTTTATCACCGCCGACCACGTCCGCGCGTTCGAGGAGGAGCACGGGCCGCTGCGTGAGGGCGAGGTCGTGCTCTTCAGGACGGGGTGGGACCGTTACTACGTCGAGGGAGACGAGGGCGAGAAGTACATGCAGGGCTCGCTCGTCACCGGCGAGTACCCCGGCTGGCCAGCCCCTGCCCCCGAGACCGCCGTCTACCTGCACGAGCGGGGCATCAAGACCATCGGTATCGACGCCCCGAGCATCGGCAGCGCCCACGACGGCGTCCCCGTCCACCAGGAAGGCCTC
>DASUPX010000423.1:0-8184 GCA_036280905.1 Rubrobacter sp.
TCCCTTACTACAAGCAAAGCCCACCGCTCGCCTACCAGGTCAAGGGCATGCGCCGCCGCACACCCATCGTCGTATGTGCGCGTCGTTGCCATGTCTGCAGTCTACCACCAGGAGTCCTGATGTCTATGCAGTTGATTACATTCTGGGAATTAATGGTTGTTTTTTAGGACCAAAGCCGTATCCTCAAGTCAATGATACAGCGGTCCTGGACAGTGGAGTAGGGGGATATGAATCGGGGGAATGACTTTCCGAAGGATTATCTTTCGCGGACCGGCCGTCGAGTTAGCGCGGGATGCAAAGCAAGCGATCAACCAGTAAGAGACCAGGAGGAACTTTGACGGACAAGAGGCGTTGGATCTCGCTGTACGTTCTCTGTATGGGGATGCTCATGATCGTGCTCGACGCCACGGTGGTGAACGTGGCGTTACCCTCCATACAGGAAGATCTTGGTTTCACTCAGGCGGGGTTGGCGTGGGTGGTAAACGCCTACCTTATCTCCTTTGGCGGCCTTTTGTTGCTCGCCGGGCGGCTGGGTGATCTCGCCTCCCGCAAGGGCATGTTCCTGGTCGGCCTCGCGGTGTTTACCGTGGCCTCGCTGTTGTGCGGGGTGGCCCAGAACCAGGTGATGCTCGTCGCGGCGCGTTTCATCCAGGGTGCTGGCGGGGCCATGACCTCGGCCGTGATACTTGGCATGATCGTCACCATGTTCCCCGCACCAAGGGAGCAGGCCAAAGCCATAGGTGTCTTCGCTTTCGTGGCGTCTGCGGGTGGGGCCGTTGGCCTGCTCGTCGGGGGCGTGCTCACGCAGTCCATAAGCTGGCATTGGATCTTCTTCGTCAACATCCCCGTTGGCATCGCGACGGCGGTGATCGCCGGGCGTCTCATAGAGGCCGATAAGGGCATCGGGTTCCGCGACGGTGCTGATGTCCCAGGGGCGGTGCTCGTAACAGCCTCGCTCATGCTCGGCGTTTACACGATCGTGAACCCGGCCGCCGAGTACGGTTGGTTGGCCGGCCAGACGCTGATGCTCGGCGCTCTCTCGCTCGCCCTGCTCGTGGCCTTCGTGGCCCGCGAGGCGACGGCAAAAAACCCGCTCATACCCCTGCGCATCTTCCGCTCGCGCAACGTGTCGGGGGCCAACATCGTGCAGGTCTTGAGCGTGGCCGGGATGTTCGGGATGTTCTTTCTCGGCGCGCTGTACTTGCAGCGTATCCTCGGCTACGACGCGCTGCAGACGGGGCTCGCGTTCCTGCCCGTCACCATCCTGATGGGAACGCTCTCCGTCCGCTACACAGACCGCCTGGTCATGCGCTTCGGCGCCAGAAAGCTGGTGCTGTCCGGGCTCGTCCTCTTTATGGCCGGTCTCGCGCTGTTCACGCGGGCGCCCATAGACGGCGGCTACGTGGTCGACATCCTGCCCGTCATGGTCCTGCTCGGCGTCGGGGCCGGGCTCTGTTTCCCGGCGCTCATGACGCTCGCCATGTCTGGCGCCACGCCGGACGACGCCGGGCTTGCCTCCGGCCTCATCAACACGACCGCGCAGGTCGGCGGCGCCCTGGGATTGGCCGTGCTGGCGACCCTGTCGGCTTCGCGGAGCGTGGAGCTGGCCGGGGCCGGCGAGTCCAGGGTGGCGGCGCTCCTGGGTGGTTACCATCTCGCGTTCGGTATCGGGGCCGCGCTCGTCCTCGTGGCAATCACGGTCGCCGCCACGATCCTGCAACCCGCGCCCCGTTCCGAGCCAGGGACCGAAGCGGACCCTTATGAGTGCGAGGCGGCATGAACGCCCAGGTGCAACCCGAAGGAGGTAGGTCGGGCATGGCTACCAGGCAGGTGCTCTTCGTTCACGGTGCCGGCGGCGAGGCTTTCGGGGAAGATGAGGCCCTGGTCAGGAGCCTGCGGGAGGCGTTGGGTCCCGACTTCGCCGTTGAGTACCCGGAGATGCCCGATGGTGACGCACCCGAGTTCGGAAAGTGGGGTGCCCGTATCTCCCGCGAGCTCTCCGCGGCGGACGGAGAGGTGATCCTCGTCGGCCACTCGCTCGGCGCGTCGACCCTCTTGAAGTACCTCTCCGAGGAGCAGATAGAGAGACCCATCGCCGGTTTGTTCCTCATCGCGACCCCCTTCTGGGGAACGAAAGATTGGGAGGCCGAGTACGCGTTGCGTGAAGACTTTCCGGCGGCCCTGCCTGAGGACATACCCATCTTTCTCTACCACAGCCGCGACGACGAGTGGGTCCCGTTCGCGCACCTCGCGCTCTACGCCGAACGGCTTCCCCAGGCGACCGTACGCGAGTTCGAAGGCCGCGGACACCAGTTCGGCGACGACCTGTCAGAAGTGGCGGAAGACATCGCGAAGCTCTAGGAAGCAGGAGGGCCCATGAACACCGTGACTTCTGACGACGGCACCAGCATCGCCTTCGAGCGGTTCGGCGCGGGTCCCCCTGTCATCCTGGTCGGCGGGGCGTCTACCGACAGGGCGATGACCCGTCCACTGGCCACAGAGCTGGCGGGGGACTTTACCGTGATCAACTACGACCGCAGGGGCCGTGGCGACAGCGGCGACACCCAGCCCTACGCCGTGGAACGTGAGGTCGAAGATATAGGCGCGCTCATCGCCGAGGCGGGGGAACCAGCCTCGCTGTACGGCCACTCCTCTGGCGCGGCCCTCGCGCTCCACGCGGCGGCCCTGGGTCTACCCGTCGCCGGGCTCGCCATGTACGAGCCACCCTTCTCGCCCGACCGCGAGGAGGAGCGGCGTACCTCGCGCCAGTACGGCGAAGAGCTCAGGGCCATCCTGTCGGAGGGACGCCGCGGTGACGCTGCCGCCCTGTTCATGGCGATGGTCGGCATGCCCGAGGAGATGGTCGAGGGCTCGCGCAAAGCGCCGTGGTGGCCGCGGATGGAGGCGGTGGCGCCCACGCTCCTCTACGACTCCGAGGTCATGGGCGACGTTAGCCGGGAAGGCACCATCCCAACCGAATTGCTCGGTGCGGTCGGCATCCCCACGCTCGTGTTGTGCGGCGGGGCGAGCCCCGGGTGGATGATCGACGTCGGAAAGCAGGTGGCAGAAGGCGTGCCAGACGGACGGGCAGAGGTTCTCGAAGGCCAGGACCACAACGTGTCCCCCGAGGTACTCGCGCCGGTGCTGGCGGGGTTCTTCGCCACCGTAGGAGGTTGAACATGTTGCTCGAAGGCAAGAACGCTGTGGTGTACGGGGGTGGGGGATCGGTCGGCGGGGCTGCCGCCCGAGCTTTTGCCCGCGAGGGGGCAGACGTCTTCCTCGCCGGGCGCACCAGGGAGCCGCTTGACAAAGTTGCCTCCGACATCGAAGAGATGGGAGCGCGGGTCGAGGTTGCCGAGCTCGACGCCCTCGACGAGCAGGCCGTCAGGAAGCATCTGGACGACCTGGTGGACGGCGCCGGAAGCGTGGACGTCTCCTTCAACGCCATCTCTCTCAGGGACGTGCAGTTGATCCCGCTTGCGGAGATGTCGCAAGATGATTTCATGAGACCCATCGTGACCGGTATGATCACCCACTTCGTCACAGCGAAGGCCGTGGCCCGGCACATGGCCGCGCAGGGGTCGGGGGTGATCCTGACGTTCACCGCCTCGGCGGTCCGCGCGTACGCCCCCGGCGCCCTCGTGGGAGGGTTCGGGATCGCCTGCAACGCCATCGAGGCCTTGACGAAACAGCTCGCGGTGGAGCTGGGTCCGCAGGGAGTCCGTGCCGTGTGCCTGCGGTCCGAAGGCATACCGGAGAGCTGGGAGGGTATCTCGACCGAGGACTGGTCGGGCTCGACCGATGAGGTCGAGGCTTCCATCAGGGAGAGGTCTCTGCTGAGACGGGTAACGACGCTCGCCGACGTGGGAAACGCGGCGGCTTTCCTGGCCTCCGACCGTGCCGGCGCGACGACGGGCACCGTCTTCAACCTGACCAGCGGCACGGTCGTGGATTGAGGGAGGAGATTTCGATGAGCAGTACTTCAGGCCAGACGCGCGCGGCAGGCGGGGGACGCGCCCTGACCATAGCCTTGTGGGTTCTTCAGATCATCCTGGCGCTTCAGTTCGTGATGGCCGGGTTGGCCAAGCTGTTCGGCGACCAGGCGATGGTCGAGATGTTCGCCACCATCGGCATCGGCCAGTGGTTCCGCTACGTGGTCGGGACGCTCGAGGTTGTCGGCGCGGTAGGGGTCCTGGTTCCGCGCGTCTCGGGGCTGGCCGCGCTCGGGCTCGTTTGCCTGATGGCCGGGGCGGTCCTCACCAACCTGTTCATCCTCGGCGCGAGCCCATTGCTCCCGATCGGTTTGCTCGTGATAGGCGCGCTTGTGGCCTGGGGCCGCTGGCCACAGACCAGGTCTCTAGTCGCCGGTTCCAGACGGCGAGTGGCGTAGTAGAACGCCTCGCCGTAGTCGCACGGAAAGGAACGGCAGTGATCGAAAACCTTCAGCAGCAGGTCCAGGGGGCCATCGAAGAGCTGGTCGAGTCCGGTACCGAGCGCGGCCTGCAGGTCGCCGTCTACCGGGAAGGCGAGCAGGTGGTCGACGCGGTCGCCGGCCTCGCCGACCCGGAGACCGGGCGCCCGGTCTCCTCGGACACGCCTTTCTACGCCTACTCTACGGGCAAGGGCGCGACCTCCGCCGTAGCGCACGTGCTGGTCGAGCGCGGGCTCTTCGGCTACGACACGCCTGTTTCGGAGTTGTGGCCGGAGTTCGGGACCCACGGCAAGGAGGGTGCGACCGTGCGCCACGTGCTGACGCACACGGTCGGCGTTCCCGGCATACCCGCAGACACCACGCCCGAGGACCTTTGCGACTGGGACGGAATGTGCACGGCCATAGCCGACTCCGAGCCCTGGTGGGAGCCAGGCACGAAGACCGCCTACCACGCCTACCCGTTCGGCTACATCCTCGGGGAGATAGCCCGGCGGGCCACGGGCAAGCCCATCTCGCGGGTGCTGAAGGAGGAAGTGGCGGGACCGCTCGGTGTCGCCGACGAGATCTACTTCGGGATGCCGGAATCCGAGCTCTACCGCCTGGCACCTCTTGAGGATGTGGAGGGCAGCGCGGAGTTCCTCGCCTCGATGCCTGACGATTCGCCGTTCTTCCGCTTGGGTCCGCGGACCGTTGCCCCGACGGCCGAGTTCGGCAACCGCAAGGACATACTCATGGCCGACATCCCTGCCGGTGGCAAGATGTCGGCCGGGGCCATAGCACGCACCTACGCCGCAATGATCGGCGAGGTGGACGGGGTGCGGCTCGTCTCCCCCGGGCGGCTGCGTGAGATCTCCGCGCCGGCGTTCGGGGGTACGGACGAGATCATGGGCAACCCCGTGACGTGGGCGCTGGGCTACTCCATCGGCCGGCTCGGGAGCGACGCGCAGCAGTCCCCGACCGTGTTCGGGATGGGGGGAGTAGGGGGAAGCTTCGCCTACGCCGATACCGCGACCGGCGTCGCTTTCGCGCTGACCAAGAACAGGCTCACCCCAGACTTCTCAGCAGCCCAGCGAATCTCCGACATGGTCACGAAAGCCGTCGGGAGCTAGGTTGGCATCGGACGGAAGAGCATCGCAGATGGGCCTGGGCAGGTTCAAGGTGGTAGCCGGGCTTGCGGTCTCCGACATGGACCGGGCGGTCGAATTCTATGAAGAAAAGCTCGGCCTCACGAGCTGGACGGGGCAGGAGAACAATCGGGCTTATGAGTGTGGCGAAGGTACCGTGCTGCACGTCTATCTCTCACCGGATCATGCGGGTGGAACTACCGCCACGCTGGCGAGCTGGTACGTCCGGGAGATAGAGAGCCTGGTGGACGTTCTCACCTCCAGAGGCGTGGTTTTCGAGAGATACGACCGGCCCCCGATCCTTACGGACGACAGGGGCATAGCCACGTTCGAAGGCGGCGCGAAGGTCGCGTACTTCAAGGACCCGGACGGAAACACGCTCTCCCTGGCGCAGGTTCGGGATCGCAGCCCTACAGATGAGGACCGATGAGAAAGCTAACCGCGTTCCAGTTGATGTCGTTGGACGGGGTCGTTGAGTCGCCGAACGAGTGGGCTTTCTCGTACTCGGACGAGGAGATGGAGCGGGAGAACGCGGCTGGGATGGCGGCCTCTGATGCGTTGCTTCTGGGGAGGGCAACCTACGAGGAGTTCGCCTCCTTCTGGCCCTACCAGCCCGGCGGCACGCAGATGGTGGACTACATAAACGGCGTGCGCAAGCACGTGGTATCGACGACCCTGGAGGAGCCCCTCGGGTGGAACAACTCTACCCTGATCGGGGGAGACGTCGCAGAGGAGATAAACGCCCTGAAAGAGCAGCCCGGAGAGAACATCACGATCACGGGCAGCATCACGCTCGTCAGGTGGCTGATAAGGACCGGCCTCCTCGACGAGCTCCAGCTCATGGTGCATCCCGTGGTACTGGGCGGCGGGAGACGCCTCTTCGAAGACGGGGGAGAGCCGGAGGTGCTGGAGCTCGCAAGCTCGAAGACGTACGCCACGGGCGTCGTCTCCCTCGCCTACAGACCATCGGGAGGGGTGAGCTCCTGAAAGTGGGAAAGCGCAAGCTGGTCGTCTGCAACGCCGTGTCCCTGGACGGTTTCTACGAGGGGCCGAACAAGAACGTCATGGACCTCTTCGAATATCGTCGGTCCTATCCGACGGACGAGAGCTTCGACGACTACAACGCCGAGCGTCTGCGCGCGGCAGACACCCTGCTCCTCGGGCGTACCTCGTACGAAGGGTTCAAGGGCTTCTGGCCGCCGGTGGCGAATGACCCCGACGCTAGGCCGCTTCAGCGGGAGATCTCCCGGCTCAACAACGCCATAGACAAGGTGGTCGTCTCGGACGGCCTGACCGCAGGCGAGACGGCACCCTGGGGCAACACCCGCATCGTCGGCCGCGCGGATGCCCACGAGCAGATCGCCGAGCTCAAACGCCAGACCGGTGGGGAGATCCTGGTCTTCGGCAGCCGCACGCTGTGGAACGACTTGCTGGAGGATGGCCTCGTCGACGAGTTGCACCTGATGATAGGACCCGTCCTGGTGGGAGCTGGCACGCCGCTGTTCGGCGGCCGGCCAACGGTAACGCTG
Source organism: Rubrobacter sp. (assembly GCA_036280905.1). Classification (GTDB taxonomy): domain Bacteria; phylum Actinomycetota; class Rubrobacteria; order Rubrobacterales; family Rubrobacteraceae; genus Rubrobacter_D. The sequence continues at coordinate 7,086 of DASUPX010000423.1, forward strand.
CGGCTGCTCGGTACCCGCACGTGGGAAGGCTCGGGAAACGTGCTCGCCAGGTATGAGGTAAGACCGAACGACTCGAGAGGAGAAGGATAAGCATGGACTTCCGGATCGAAGTAGTGACGGTTCCGGTAACGGATGTGGAACGATCCCTCCGGTTCTACGCGGAGAAGATGGGCTTTGCGGTGGATATAGACCACAAGGTCAGCGACGAGGTCCGCCTCGTCCAGCTAACGCCCCCCGGCTCCTTCTGTTCCATACACCTGGGTCGTGGAACCATCGCCACGAGACCCGGCGACCTCGACGGCGTGTTCCTGGTCGTCACGGACGTGCGCGCCGCCCACGCCGACCTTGTGAAGAAGGACGTGGACGTGGGTGAGATCCAGATCTTCGACGACGGCGCTTACCGGCCGGCCCGCGAAGACGAGAACCTCGACATGGTCGGGTGCGTCTTCTTCCGGGACCCCGACGGCAACCGCTGGTGCATCCAGCAGATACCAGCCCGCTAGAGGGCGGTCCGCTTCGCGAACCGCGCTGTCAGCGGTCAGCTATCAGCCTTCAGCCGAGCTGATGGCTAGAGCAACGAAAGGGGAAAGAGCATGGGCAAGGTAACTTCGGGGCTCACGATGTCGCTTGATGGGTTCATAGCCGGCCCGAACGACGGGCCCGAGCACCCGCTCGGGGAGGACGGGATGCGCCTCTTCGACTGGTACGGGGGCGGCGATACGGAGTACGTGGTGCCGAGCGGCGGGATGACGTTCCAGGTCTCCCCGCAGAGTGCCGAGATGTTGCGCGGGGTGTTCTCCTCCATAGGGGCGATCGTGACCGGTCGCAGAACGTTCGACATCACGAACGGCTGGGGCGGGAGGCATCCCCTCGACGTTCCGGTCGTGGTCCTCACCCACAACGTTCCAGATGGCTGGGAATACGAGGGATCTCCTTTCACCTTCGTCACGGACAGCGTAGAGAGTGCGGTCGAGAAGGCAAGGGAGTTGGCCGGCGAGAAGCACGTGGCGGTCGGCGCGGCGAGCCTCGTTCAGCAGTGTCTCCGGGCCGGGTTACTCGACGAGGTGCACGTTGACCTCGTGCCCGTGCTGCTCGGTGG
>DASUPX010000424.1:0-4797 GCA_036280905.1 Rubrobacter sp.
GACCGGAACACCCCGTCTTCTACGCGGGCAGGTACTTCGAGGAAGTCTCGGGCGCCGGGCTCCCCGGAGATTACACCATCCTGAGCGACTGGGACGTTCTCCCCGCGCAGCTGGGGTTGGCACTCGAGCCCGCCAGCATTCTCGTCGTGCTCGACATGCTCTCTTTCCCGTTCGAGTCCCTGACCGGGGATCTGGTGGATGTGCCCCTGATCCTGCTTCCTCCCCAGGGATCGGACGCCGACTTCCTGTCCACCGTGTTCGGCAAACCCGCCTTCTCTAGGCTCGGCTTCTTCGACCGCGTGGCGGTCGCCGAGGATGACCTGTGGGTAGAGATACAGAGGAGGTACGGCCTCGCGCAGGGACAGCGTGTCGAGGTGGAAGACGGCCGACCGGAGCACGCCGCATCGGAGATACAGGAGGCGCTGGAGGCGGAATCCGCGCTCTACGCGCCCATCGGAGAGAGCGACTACGAGGCGAAGAGGTACTGGTCCGAGCGCGGCGACGCGCTGGCCGGAGAGGCGCCGCACCGCGCGATCTGCAGCGTCAACCACAGCCCGAAATTCAACAAGGCTATCCACAGGGTCCAGGAGAAAGCCCTCAGCCCCCAGATCGCCGTCGCCCGCGGAACCCAGGCCGAAGAGGTCCCGTTCGAGGTGCTCGAGATCGGAGCCGGCATCGGGCGCTGGGCCGCCAGCTTCGACCCGGCAAAGACCCGGTTCACAGGGGTGGATATTAGCGAGGGCATGGTCGAGACTGCCCGCAAAAACTTCCCCCAGTGCCGCTTCGACCTGATCGGGGATGACCCCGTGCTTCCTTACGGGGACGAGAGCTTCGACCTGTCCTTCAGCGTTACCGTTATGCACCACAACCCCACACCGACCAAGTGGGCCCTTATCTCCGAGATGTGGCGGGTTACGAGGCCGGGGGGACGCCTGATGTTCCTGGAGGACTTCGTGAGCGGAGGGTGGTCCACGAGGTCCACGGTGTACCCGATGTCCGTTAACGAGTTCGTCGGGCTACTCCTCGAGGCCACGGCCGGACAGGTGGTGCTCGAGCACGTCGAGTCGATCCGCTACGGGCACGACGATTTCACCCGGGGTGGCCTGCTCGGCGTAACCAAGCTGGGGGTGGCCAGGACCTGGTGAGAGAGAGGGTCTTCATCATCTCCAACGACATCGTCCCGAGCCTCGGGATGCCCGTCGCGGCCCCTGGCCTCAGGGCTTTCGGCCTCGCCGAGGGGCTCCGCGCCAACGGCGCCGACGTAAAGACCCTCGTCGTAAAGGGGTTCGTGGACAGGCAGTGGATGCGCTTCGGGAAGTCCGTGCCGCACCCCATGGGCCGTGACACCGAGGTGATCGGGGGCTTCAGGCTCACCCGGTACCTCAAGACGCACGCGCCCGCCACGGTCATCCTTATCAACAGCAACCAGGTGGACAACCTGGAGCCCATCCCCGGCATCAAGTACGTGCTCGACTTCTTCGCGCCGAAGATGCTCGAGATGCTCTACCACCACAGCGGCGAGTACCCGGAGGGGGAGATCAGCGAGCTCAGGCAGCGCAAGGTCAGGGCCATAAAGCTGGCCGACGGCTTTATCGTGAACGGGGCGAAGAAGGTTCCCTACTTCCTGGGGTGGCTGCTCCAGGCCGACAGGGATATAAGGGACCTGCCCTTCGAGGTGGTCAACATGTGTGCCCCGCTGGCGTGGTCGGGCCCCCCGAAGGTCGGGCCCGACTCCGGAGATCCCGTCAGGTTCGCCGTCGCCGGTTACCTCCACTCGTGGAGCACGCTCGGCGCCTGGGTCGGGGTTATGGAGCGCCACCTCGACCACTCCAACGCGAGCCTCGACCTCATGGTGCCGTGGCACTGGAGCGTGAGCCAGCATTACGAGCACACCTCTCGGGGCGACCTCGACAGGCTCGCGGGCTACGGGTCGGTTACCACGCACGGGCCAATGACCTTCTCCAATTTCCAGAGGTTCCTCTCAGGCATCGACGTGACCATAGACCTCTTCCAGCACAACCTGGAGAGGGAGTACGCCATGGTTACGCGCTCCATCATCGCGCTGGCGTGCGGGGTTCCCGTGCTCCATCCGCCCTTCACCGAGGTCTCGCCCATGATCGCCGAGTACGACGCCGGTTGGCTCGTCGACCCGGAGGATAAGGCGGCGCTCGAAGCCGTTATCTCGGGGATCATCGACGATCCCGATGAGTTGCGCCGCAAGAAGGAGAACGCCAGGAGGCTAGCCTCCGAGCTCATAGAGCCCGAAGTGGCTGTCAAACCTCTGGTTCGGATGATGGAGGGCTGGTAGGTGGCCGGCGCGACGCGCATGTACTTCATGACGCCGACGTTCCGCCCGGTCGGCGGGGTCGTCAAGATAATGGACTACGTGAACCACGCCATCTCGTTGGGCTACGAGCCTGTCATAGCCTGCCCCGAGCAGTACAAGCCGGAGCTTCCCGTGTTCCAGATAACACGCTTCTCCGACATCTCGCCGGAGAACGGCATCAAGTTCACGGACCTGGAGAAGGTCTCTGTGGCCCCGCACGAGCTCGCCTTCCTGTCCTGGCCGACCCACTACGAGATACTGGAGCCCCGCCTCAGCCGTTGGACCCGCCACGAGCAGGTAATCTTTATCGTGCAGAACGTCCGCTGGGCCAATCCGGACTGGATCAACGGTTACGCCTTGCGTCTTCTCTCGCGGCCCATGGCCAGAATTATGACCAACGACGTGGTACTCGAGGCCGTGAAGCCCTACCTGAACCCCACCTCCCTGACCGAGGTCATAGACCTCGGCAACGACTCCGACTACTTTGCCAAAAGTAGAAGTGGACCGCTGGGAGGCCGGATCAAGGTCGGGTACCCCACGTGGAAATCCGGGGTTGGAGACGAGGTCGCCTCGGCGCTTGCGGGCTCGCCGCACTACGAGTTTCGGGCCATCAGGAACCCGGTTGGTTGGGCCGAGCTACGCGAGCTCTACCACTGGTCGGACGTATTCCTCGGCACGCCGCTCGTGGAGGAAGGCTTCTACATGCCAGGGCTAGAGGCGATGGCCGCCGGTGCCATCGTCATCTGCTCGGACGCCGGCGGAAACCGCGCCTACTGCCGCTTCGGCGAGAATTGCATCGAGGTCGGTATGGACGAAGCTGGTGATTACGTCGGGGCGCTCGAGGGGTTGCGTGCCGCGGATGCGAGAGAGATAGGTCGTCTGCGGAGCAACGGTTACGAGACGGTCGGGCGGCACACGCTAGAGCAGGAGCGGGAGGGCTTTGGAGAGTTCATGGAGCGGCTCACAGAGCATCTGCGGCGGCTCGGACCCAGGATGGAGTCCCATGACCCGGCATGACGCGGGCTGGTACCAGGGCATCCGGGCGGTAAACTTGGCGGATTCATCGCGCCCGGTCCCTCGTCGACCCGGTCGCCGGAGGTTCAAGAGATCAGCATCGAGAGGACGCTAATGTACCCTGATTTCGTCGGCATAGGAGCGCAGAAAGCGGGCACGACCTGGCTGCACCGCAACATCGTGGGCCACCCCCAGATCTGGATCCCCAGAAAAGAGGTCCACTACTTCGACAAGAAGATCAACGACCGTTCCAACGCCGTGAGCAGGCTCTTCGGCAAGAGCCTGGAGGACGAGCGCTGGCGCAAGCAGGTCAAGCGGTGGGGCTCGACGCATCTGAAGCAGCTGGACCTGGAAGGGCTCCGGTTCGTCTACAGGTTCTACATGAGGCCCTACAACGACGCCTGGTACGGCTCCATCTTCGACGCGAAGAAGGGGAAGGTGGCCGGGGAGATAACACCGGCCTACTCGGCCCTCGGGGACGACATGGTCTCCCACATCCACGACCTGATGCCGGAGACGAAGATAATCTTCCTGATGCGCAACCCTATAGAGCGTGACTGGTCCCAGACCGTGATGGGCTTCGACAAGGCAGAGAAGGGTTCGGCGCAGTCCGTCTCCGAGGACAGGATGCTCCAGGAGTTCGAGCGGAAGGGGTCGCGGTCTCTGACGGACTACCTGAGGACCCTCGAGATCTGGCAACGTCACTTCCCGAAGGAGCAGATCTTCGTCGGTTTCACGGAGGACGTCCACTTCAACCCGGAGGAGTTGCTGGAGAGCGTGTTCGGTTTCCTCGGGGTTGACACCTCGTTCCGTCCCCCTGCGCCGGAGAAGAAGGTCCACTCGAGGTCGGCCGACACCATGTCCACCCGCGTGGCTGCCCACCTGGCACGCACCTACAAGGACGAGCTGGCGCGGCTCGAGGAGATGTTCGGTGGGTACACGTCGTTCTGGCGCTATTGCGGCACCAGGTTGTCCGACGAGACCGTGGACGAAGACAAGATCCCCTACCCGCTGTGGGACTCGGTCCTGTGGGAGGAGTGGAAAGCCTCCGAACACGGGACGAAAGAGGTAAGGCTCCGCAGCGGACCGCTCTCGCACCTCCAGGCCGTGCGGTGAGGAGCGTCGCGCAAAGAATGCCCGAGGGCCTCAAAGGCTACCTGAGGCCGCTCGTGGGCAAGAAGAAGTTTCCAGACTTCCTGATAATCGGTGCCCAGAAGGCGGGCACCACGTGGCTGCACCGCAACCTGCAGGCACACCCCCAGATCTGGATGCCCAAGGAGAAGGAGCTCCACTACTTCGACGAGAAGATGGAGGCCAAAACCTCGCTCCGGTCCAAGCTCTGGGGGGAGCGCGCCATGGACGAGCGCTGGCGCCGGCAGGTCAGGCGCCAGATCGGCCGGTACTCCAAGATCTCCCCGTCTGACATAACCTGGGACCTGCGTTACTTTCTCGGTTCC
>DASUPX010000425.1:0-3754 GCA_036280905.1 Rubrobacter sp.
GGCCGGGGGCTTCGCCCCGTATTGACGACCGGTCCCCCCGCTAAAGCGGGTGGCTACTCCCCATTGGCAATGACTTTACCCAACAAAAGTCCGGTCGTCAACAAGAGAAGATAACGCCCCTCCAGCGGCGTATGCTGTAGACGCTCGGATGGGTTTGGCTTGGAGGTCCCTCTTTGGACGACGCAGATCCCAGGTTATCGAGGCTGGTCCTCCTCTGCGCTGCCCTTGGCGCCGGCCTGCACCTGGTGGCCTCGATCAGGGCCCGCGGCCTCCGCCGCTCCGTTCTTCTCCTGGTGCTCTGTACCGGGCTACCGACCACGGGCGAGCTCCTCGCCACGGGCCCCCTGCGGCTGCTGCGCCACCGGCTGCGCTACAGGCTGGTGGGCGTGCCCCTTGCCATCCTCCTCGGCTGGTACGCCGCCATCCACGGCTGCCTCGTCATCGCCAGGCGGGTTGCGGAGCCCACCCGTTCCGGCAAGGATGCCACGAAGACCGTCCCGGTCCTGGCTGCCCTCGTCGGTGTCAGCCTCGACCTCATCCTGGACCCAGCCGGCCTCGACCTCGGCCTCTGGGAGTGGAACAGCGACGGCACCTACGCAGCGGAGGTGGCCGGTCCGAACGGGCATGCGGGGGTGCCGCTCGTCAACTACCTGGGCTGGGCCTCGCTGGTCGGGGGCGCTACCTACTTCTACGGGTCTGCTTGCGAGGACAAAGCGGAGGACCCTCTCCCCGCGTTGCTCTTGTTACCCCTCTACCTGGCGGCGGTCGGGTGGGCCATCGAGCGGCGCAAGTACCGGTACATCCTCCTCTCGGCGACGTTTCCCGTCGCGCTGTACGTGGCGCTCCAAAAGGGCTAAGTTACCATCCTGTAAAAGATCGAGAGGAGCCAAGGTGAGCCAGAAGCCCGTGATACTTGACGTAGACCCCGGCCACGACGACGCCGTGGCCATGATGCTGGCCTGCGGGCACCCTGACCTCGACCTGCTCGCCGTCACGACCGTCGCCGGCAACGTCTCCCTCGACAAGACCACGCGCAACGCCCTGCGCGTCCTCTCCCTCATCGGGTGCGACGACGTGCCCGTCGGGATGGGGGCTTCCGGGCCCCTGGAGAGGCCGCTCTACACCGCCGAGGACATCCACGGCGAGAGCGGGCTAGACGGGCCGGAAGAGATCCCCGACGCGGGCTTCGGCCCGGACGAGAGGGATGCGGTGGCCCTGCTCTCGGACACCATAAGGGCCTCATCCGAGCCGGTAACCCTCATCCCGCTCGGCCCGCTCACCAACATCGCCCTGCTCCTGCGCGAACATCGGGATCTCCAGGACCGCATAGCGGGCATCTCCCTGATGGGTGGGAGCATGGGGTTGGGCAACACGACGCCAGCGGCCGAGTTCAACATCTACGTCGACCCCGAGGCCGCCCGCGAGGTCTTCGAGTCGGGCCTGCCCATAACCATGGTCGGGCTTGACGTCACACACCAGGCCGGCGCCGGTCCCGAGGAACGGGAGCGGCTGCGGGCGACGGGCCGGGTGGGGGGCGTCGTGGCCGGCTTTCTCGACTTTTTCGCCTCGACCTACGAGCGCTCCTTCGGCTTCGACTCACCGCCCTTGCACGACCCCGTCGCCGTCGCGGCCGTCGTGGAGCCCGCCCTGCTAGAGACGCGACCGATGCGGGTGGACGTCGAGTGTGAGAGCGACCTCACCCGCGGCGAGACCGTCTGCGACTTCCACGGCGTTACGGGAAAGAGGCCGAACGCCGAGGTCGGGGTCGAGCTCGACAGGGAAGGCTTCTTCGAGCTTCTCTACGGGGCGCTGGGACGGGTGTAGAAGAGATCCTGGCGCCAGAGTGGGGCCCTCACCCCACCAGCGGGACCCGCACCTCCACCGTGGTACCAACCCCTGGCTCCGAGTGGACCTCCAACCGTCCGCCGAGCTGTCCGGTCCGCTCCTTCATGGACCTCAGGCCCACCCCCTCCGCGTAACCGTCTTCCCGGCCACCCCGCACCCTGTTCGGAGATTCCAACCTGTCGAAGCCCGTTCCATCGTCTCGCACGTGTCCCTTGAGTTCCACGTCGTCTATCTCGAGGCCCACGTCTATCCGCCCGCACCCGGAGTGTGCCACGGCGTTTCTCACGGCCTCCCTCATCACCAGATACGCCTCCTCGGCCGCGCGCGGCGAGACCACCTGCTCGTCACCGGACACCGAGAGGTCCGCCTCCACGCCCTCTGGCACGTGGGTCTCGAGCAGCCCGCGCAGGGCCGCCGACAACCCGTAGCGCGTCTCTTCCGTGTTCTGGCGGGCAAGCTGGGAGGAGAGGTGGCGGGTCTGATCAAGGGCCGTCCTGGTGGCCTCTGCGGCCCGCTTCAACGTCTCGGCCGCGCGGACGGGGTCTCTGTCGGCCAGCGCCCCGTGGAGCTGTAGGGACTGGTGGGCCACCGCCATGGTGTGGGCAACGCGGTCGTGTAGCTCGCGGCCGATCCTCTCCCTCTCCGCGGCCTCGGCCCGGGCCGAGGCCTCCAGAGAGCGCAGCCGCTCCTGCTCCTCCTCGGCCCGCTTGCGTGCCAGAACGTCCTTGAAGATTACGGCCACGCGGTTCTTCTCCGGCTCGTCCACGCGGAAGGCGTACACGTCGTAGTACCTACCCAGCGCGGCGGCCTCGTGCTCGAAGCGCATCGCCTCGCCGGTCCGGGCTATACGCCCGTAAACCTCGAACCAGAACTCCTCGTGTTCGGGCACGAGTTCGCGCGCGGTCCGGCCGGCGGCGTTTACGAAGCCGGTCTGCCGCTCGAAGGCTGGGTTCATCCGGAGAAAGCGATAATCGACCGGATCGCCCCGCTCGTCGAAGAGAACCTCGATGGTGCAGAAGCCCTCGTCGATGGAGGCGAACAGCGTGCGGTACTGCTCTTCAGAGGCGGCCAGGGCGGTCTCGGCGCGCTTGCGCCCGGTCACGTCGCGAACGGTGGCGAGCAGCCCTCCTACCTCGGGGTCATCGAAGAGGCTCTGTAGCGTCACCTCCACCCAGCGCCACGTCCCGTCCTTGTGTTTCGCGCGGTGCTCGAGCTCGAGGCTCAGGCCAGGGGTGTGCAACAGCTCCCCGAAGGCCTCTTCGCAGCGGGAGAGATCATCGGGATGGATCCGCTCCGTGGGGTGGAGGGAGGCGAATTCTTCCGGCTTGTAGCCGGAGACGCGCTCGGTGGCCGGGTTGGCGTAGGTGATCCTGCCCGTGCGATCGCTGATGGTGACCATCTCCGGGATGTTGTCGAGCAGGGCACCACCCCGCGCCATGTCACGTCTCCTATCCGCGGACGACCGTCGGCCGGATGCAGCCCCGTCCGTGTCGCCCATCATAAGACTTCCCGTACGTACTACCCAGGCACCCGATCTCGTTCCGAATTATAACGTGCGGAGCCCTCGCCTTCGTGCAAATCCAGAACCATGGTGGGTCCGGAAACGGCGAACCCGAGGGAGAGTTTCGGGCATCAGGGATCCGAAGCCCGTAACGCGTAACTCGCATCCTTCCCTCGCGACGAGGCTCGATTTCCTACGAATCGCCGTCATCTCGTGAGATAAGTAGGGCGCGGACCACGAAGCCGTCGAAGACGAGAAAGGCCGGGACGTCCGCCGGCGACACCTGGAGTTCGGCGTGGTCGAGCGCCTTCGTGACGGTGACCCTGCGCTGCGGCGCAACGCGTCGGAGGGCGTATGACTCGGAGGGAGGGAAGTACGCGTCGTGGGGGCCCGTGGCGAGCTCGACGG
>DASUPX010000426.1:0-3060 GCA_036280905.1 Rubrobacter sp.
GGGCTCCCAGCCCGTGGCCGAGCACGTCTACAAGCTGGGCTCGGCTCACGGGAAGCGGGTGCAGGCGCTTGCCGGTGCCAAGAACTCCATGATCGTGATGCCCGATGCGGTTCTTGACCAGGCCGTGCCAAACATCGTCTCCTCCGCCTACGGCAACGCGGGCGAGCGGTGCCTCGCGGGCAGCGTGCTCGTGGCTGTGGGGGATGTGGGGGACGAGATAGTCGAAAGGCTCAAGCAGGCCGCCAACTCCATGAAAGTCGGTCCCGGAAGCGAAGAAGGCTCGGAGCTGACGCCCGTGATCCGGGACTCTCACCGGGATAAGGTCCGCTCCTACGTTGACCTCGGCGAGGAGGAAGGTGCCGAGATCGTGCTCGACGGCAGAGAAGCGCCCCTCGAGGACGGCTTCTTCATGGGCCCGACGCTTCTCGACCGCGTAACCGGCGAGATGCGGGTGGGACGCGAGGAGATCTTCGGCCCCGTCCTCTCGGTGGTGCGCGTCGATTCCCTCGAGGAGGCCGTGGAGTTCACCAACGGCTCACCCTTCGGCAACGCCTGCTCGATCTACACCGAGAACGGCGCCGCCGTGAGATACTGGCGCGAGAACGTGGATGCCGGGATGCTAGGCGTCAACGTCGGGGTGGCCGCGCCGATGGCGTTCTTCCCGTTCAACGGGATCAAGAACTCCTTCTACGGCGACCTGCACGCCACCGGCAAGGACGGCGTTCGATTCTTTACCGAGAACAAGGTAGAGATCACCCGCTACCTCTCCGACCCCGCCGGTTAGAGTAGTGATAGCTATCAGCTTTACTTGCTGACAGCTGATAGCTGAACGCTGACAGGGTGCAATGGGGCTGAAGGCCTCATTGCACCCTACGGTGTTACCTATCCGTAACATTTCTGCAAAGTTTCTGAAAAAAACTTTAGCGAACTAGTGCTTTTCGGAAACAGGACGGTTACAATGGTCGCCGACGCAAGTACGAACTTGGGAGGGGGGCCACGTGCGTCGGCTTATCCTAATAATCTCTGCGGGCTGTATTGGTTTGGGTTTGGTTGCTACCACGGCGGTGGCACAGACGTCGGGGTCGCGAGAGTCATCCGGAGACGATCTAGCGAAGAACACAAGCACCTACGATGTCGAGGCGCAGGCTGCCTTCATCTCGCAGGGTTCTGCGCTCGGCGCGAGTTCAGCGCAACTGGCGGCCATACGGGCCGACGTGGCGGAAGAAGAGGGCCTCCCGGATTACTCACAGGTCGTTGACAACGACACCGGGGGGCGTTTTAGTGCCCCGGGATGGACGCAGAGCAGTGATGGCTCGGGCGGGGGACAGTGGAGCCACGGCGGCAGTTACGTCAGTTCGGGTTCGGGCGGGGCGCCGGCGCGTTTCAAGGTCAAGATCCCGACCAGCAACGACTACACCGTGTACGCCTGGTGGGCCGCCTTCCCAGACAGCAGCGAGGCCGCCCGCTTCGGCATCGACACGGCCGCCGGCAGGCGGTGGACTTCGGTGGACCAGAGCATAGACGGTGGCATGTGGGTCAAGCTCGGCACCTACGCGATGAGCAAGGGTGAGCGCACAATCCAGCTCTCGGCTGGCAACACCGTGGCCGATGCGGTGGCCGTGGTCCGCGGCGACGTGACCATGCCTCCAGACGACGGGCAGAGCATAACCACCCGCGAATCGGGCACCTACTCCGCGACCTCGCTGAGAGATCCCCGACCGCGCGACGTGGTCAGGGTGGCGAGGCGTTGGATGTTCACCCCCTACAGGTACGCCACCTGTACGCGAAGCAGGATGAGCTGCACGTGCGAGACCAAGAAGACCTACAAGCGGTTCGGCCACGAGCTCGGCATGGGCGAGAGGCAGCAGTGGAGGTACAACGACAGGAAGGTGCGGAGGATCTACGACAGGTCAAGCCTGAGGAGGGGTGACGAGGTCTTCTTCAAGGAGAACGGTCCTTACAAGGGTATCTCCCACGTCGCGGTCTTTTCCGGTAACGGCAACGTGGTCCATGCCTCCGTCTACTACGGCAAGGTAGTGGAGAGCAAGATGAAGTACATCAACGGCTACTTCGCCGCGAAGCGCTACAGGTTGTACTAGCAAAGCTCCGGGTTTCGGACCCGAGAACAGGGGAGGTTCCCGTTCTGGGAACCTCCCTTTTCGTTGCCCCGGCCTGCCGCTCTACGGGCTCGGGTTCATGACGGGTACGGGTGGATAGCAGCAGCACCGGAGGCGGGACACGCGTTACATCAGGCTGTGGGTTCCGGCTTCCGCGGGAGCGACTGTATGGGAGGGCCTTCCGGCTCTCCCGTACGGACGGCCTGGTCTGGGCCGATATGGCCTCGGGCATCCCCCGCCCGCGGGACGGTGCGGTCCCGCGCACCGGTACTTCAGGGTCGGTAGAGGTAGTAGGGTTTCGGATCCAGGGTCAGGCCTGCGGCGTCCAGGATCTGCTCGGCCTGAGGCTCCTCCGGGGCGAAGCGCGCGAGGAGCGTATCGGTCAAGGTCGGTTGCTGCACGTAGCGGACCACGGTAGTGTCGCTCGTGCCGGCGAGGTCACCCGCGATACCTGAAGCCTCGTCGAGGCCGCCGAAGGAATCCACGAGCCCCAGTCTCTCGGCCTGAAGGCCCGAGTAGACGCGCCCGTCGGCGATCTCGCGCACCCTATCCTCGGGGATGCCGCGGCCTTCGGAGATCACGTCCACGAACTGCGCGTAGGACTCGTCCACGATCGACTGGAATATGTCGCGCTCTTCCGGCGTCATCTCCCTGAAAGCGTTCCCTATGTCCTTGTACTTGCCACTCTTGATGACCACCTGCTTGACGCCGTACTTGTCAGCGGCCTCTGCGAAGTTGGTGATCTGGAATATCACGCCGAGGGAGCCTGTCAGGGTCGTTTCGTTGGCGACTATGCGGTCGGCCGCGGTCGAGATGTAGTAGCCTCCCGAGGCCGCGACGTCCTGCATGGAGACCACAACGGGCTGGCCCGTGTTCCTCTCGAAGTCCACGATGCTCTGGTGCATCTCGTCGCTCGCCGTGACCCCCCCGCCGGGGGAGTTTA
>DASUPX010000427.1:0-13339 GCA_036280905.1 Rubrobacter sp.
ACCTTGGCAGGGGAGATAATCTGGGACAAAAGACCAACCACGAGCCGAAGGCCCGGTATTCGCATGAACGTGAGGGTTTTGATCGCCGACGACCACGGTGTGGTCCGCCAGGGGCTGACCATGTACCTGAAGCTGGATCCAGAACTCGAGGTGGTGGGAGAGGCCTCCAACGGTGAAGAGGCGCTACGAATGGCCCGCGACCTGAAACCGGACGTGGTGCTGATGGACGTGCTCATGCCTGTCATGGACGGTATAGAGGCCACGGAGAAGATCAAAGCCGAGCTTCCCGACGTGGAGGTCGTTGCGCTCACGAGCGTGCTCGACGACGGTGCGGTAACGGGCGCGGTGCGGGCCGGGGCGATGGGCTACCTGCTCAAGAACACGAAACCCAGGGAACTGTGCCGCGCGATCAAGGGCGCGGCCGCAGGCCAGGTGCAGCTCGTCCCCGAGGCAGCGGCACGCCTAATGCGCGAGATGCGCGCCCCGGAGAAGCCAGAGGCGCTCACGGCCCGCGAGACCGAGGTGCTCGAGTTGTTGGCCAGGGGCCGGGCCAACAAGCAGATCGCGCGGGAGCTCTTCGTCGAGGAGAAGACGGTCAAAGCCCACGTTTCCGGCATTCTTAGAAAGCTGGGGGTGAGCAGCCGTACCCAGGCCGCCCTCTACGCCGTCAGGACCGGCCTCGTCAGCATGGACGAACTGAACGAAGAAGCGTGGTAACGACACCGGAAAAAGGGATCCTGAAGAAGCATCTACGGCTCTTGCTCGTAGAGGATTCCGATGATGACGCCTTGCTGATCCTGCGCGAGTTGGAACGCGCGGGGTACGACGTGGAACACCAGCGCGTTTATACCGCCGAGGCGATGGAAGAGGCGCTCCGGTCGTCGTGGGGTGTGATCATCTCCGACTACAGGATGCCGCGCTTTTCGGCGATGGAGGCCATGAGAATGGCCAACGCCTCGCCCTCGGACGCCCCATTTATCGTCGTGTCAGGCAGGATCGGTGAGGACGTCGCCGTCGAGGCTATGCGCGGCGGGGCCTACGACTACGTGATGAAGAGCAACCTCTCGCGCCTCCCGCAGACGGTCGAGCGGGGCCTGGAAAAGGCAGAGGAGCGACGGCAGCGGCGAAAGGTAGAGGATGAGCTAGAGAGGCGCGACGCCATCCTCGACGCGGTACGCTTCGCCGCAGACCACTTTCTGGGCGAGGCAGCCGGGTGGGAAGAGAGCATAAGGGCCGTTCTCGGTCGCCTCGGTGAGGCGACCGAGGCAAGCCGCGTCTACGTGTTCGAGAACTACACGGGCGGCGACGGTGAGCTTTGGGCCACGCAGCGGTACGAATGGGTGGCGCCAGGCATCTCGGCGCAGATCGATAACCCGGTGCTCGAGGGGTTGCCCTACAAGGCCGCGGGCTTCGGACGCTGGATACAGACGTTGGGTCATGGAGATCTGGTACACGGTCACGTGCGGGACCTCCCTGAGAGCGAGCAGCCCGAGCTCAGGGCCGAGGAAATCTTGTCTATAGCCCTCGTGCCGATCTTCGTCGAAGGACGCTGGTGGGGGTTTATAGGCTTCGACGAGTGCGTGCAGGAACGCGAGTGGTCGGCTGCGGAGATCGGGGCCCTCGGGGCCGCCGCCGGCACCCTGGGCGCGGCCATCAGGAGGCGGCAGACGGAGGAACGGCTCAGGGGAAGCGAGGAGCGCTACCGGGCCGTTATAGAGCAGGCCACAGACGGCATCTACCTGCTCGATGTGGAGACCCGCCGCTTCGTCGAGACGAACCCCTCCTTCCGGCGGATGTTCGGCTACACGGCGCAAGAGGTCGGGGAGATGGACATCTACGACCTCGTCGCCCATCCGCGCGAGGATGTCGACACCACCATCCGGCAAACCCTGAGGAGCGGGCGCCGCATCGTCGGGGAGCGCAAGTACCGGCGCAAGGACGGCGACCTGCTCGACGTGGAGGTCGGGGTGAGCGTGATCTCCCTCGACGGGCGGGACGTGGTCTGCACGATCGTGCGCGACGTCACGGAGCGCAAGAGGAACGAGGAGGCCCTGCGCGGCTCCGAGGCCGAGCTTCGGGCGCTGTTCGAGGCGATGACGGACCTCATCTTCGTAATAGACGGGGAAGGACGCCACCTGAAGGTCGCCCTGACCAACCCGGCGCTGCTGTACAGATCCCATGACGAGACGCTCGGGCATACGCTGCACGAGCTGTTCCCGAAGGAGCAGGCAGACGAGTTCCTCGGCCACGTTCGGAGCGTTCTGAGCACACGCCGGAGCGTCAGCTTCGAGTACAGCCTGCCGATGGAACTAGGGGAAAAGTGGTTCGAGGGTACCGTCTCGCCCATGCTCGAGGACTCGGTGGTCTGGGTGGCCCGCGACATCACGGAGCGAAAGAAGAGCGAGGAAGCCCTGACCCGCAGCGAGAGCCGCCTGCGCCAGATCATCGAGACTGAACCGGAATGCGTGAAGGTGCTCGGCACGAACGGATCGCTGCTAGAGATGAACCCCGCCGGGCTCGCCATGATCGAGGCCGAGTCCCTGGAGCAGGTGCGCGGCAGGTCGGTCTACCGTTACATTGCGCCGGATCACAGAGAGGCGTTCGTGAACCTCACGGAGAAGGTGCTGCGGGGCGGGTCGGGGACGCTGGAGTTCGAGCTCGTGGGGCTCAAGGGCACGCGCCGCTGGCTGGACACCCACGCCGTGCCCCTGCGTGACGCCGGCGGTGAGGCCGCTGGCTTGCTCGCTATAACGCGGGACATCACGCAGCGAAAGGAGGCCGAAAAGCGGCTGCGGGACGCGGAGTTCAAGTACAGGACGCTCGTGGAGCGAATCCCGGCGACTATCTACATCCAGGTACCGCGGTCCGACAGCGCGAGCGCCTACACCGTCACCTACATGAGCCCCCAGGTGGAGAAGCTCCTCGGCCACCCGGCGCAAAGGTTCGTGGAGGATCCGAGGTTCTGGAACAGCGTGACCCATCCCGACGATCTCCAACGGATGGTGGTCGAGACCGGGCGGACCGACCGGACGGGCGAGCCTTTCGCCCTGGAGTACCGCATGCTCCACGCGGACGGCGATTACCGGTGGATTCGGGACGAGGCTGTGCTCGTCAGGGACGAGCAGGGTAACCCGATGTTCTGGCAGGGTGTCTTCTCCGACGTCACGGAGCGCAAACGCGCCGAAGACGCCATGCAACAGAGCGAACGTCTGTACCGCACGGTCATAGAGCAAGCCACCGAGAACATCTTCCTCATAGACGTGGAGAGTAGGCGCATCGTGGAGTCGAACCATGCCTTCCGGGAGGCGCTTGGTTACTCCGAAGAGGAACTGCACCGAATGACGCTCTACGACGTTGTCGCCGCCGACCCCGAGAGCGTGGATATCAACCTGCGGCGGACCCTGAAAGAGGGCCGCGCCTCCGTCGGCGAGAGACGCTACCGGCGCAAGGACGGCACGCTTCTGGACGTGGAGGCCGGCGGTAGCGTCATCGTTCGCGACGGCCGGCAGACGCTAGTCGCCGTCGCCCACGACATCACCGAGCGGGCGCGGGCCCAGCACATGCTGGAGGAACGCGTGGCGACGCTCTCCGGTATCGCCGGTGAGTTGACCCTGGACCGGCCCACGGAGACCGTGCTCGGCGACCTCGCCAGGAGCGTTGTCAAAGCCAGTACGGCCGTCGCCTGCGGGGTGGTCCTGATCGGTGATGGAGAGGGCGCTGTGCATCTCTTCGGCTCGTACGGCCTACCCGAAAACTACACCGCCGCCCTCGGTGAGGCCTACCGGGCCGGGGTCAGATCCCCCAGCCTCGAAGCGTACCGGAGCCGCGAGCCCGTCCTGGTTCACGGCCTGAGGGCTCGCATCCTGGGCGACCCTCTGTACGCCCCCGTACACCGTTACATGCGCGAGGTGTCGTGGGACGTCGTGTACAGCTTGCCCCTCGTCTCACGGGGGAGTGCACTGGGTGCCATCTTCTTCTGTTTCCCCCCCGCTGGAGAGCCCGGCGAGGACGAGAAGATCTTTCTGCGGGCCGTCGCCGACCAGGCGGCCGTCGCCGTCGAGAACGCCAGGTTGTTCTCCGAGGCCCGCGGCAAGGCCGCACTCGAAGAGCGCCAGAGGCTGGCCCGCGAGCTGCACGACTCCGTGTCGCAGGCCCTATACGGCATCGCGCTCGGGGTCGAGACGGCCCGCGAGCTCCTGCCCGACCACCCGGAACGCGCCGAGGAGCCCCTCGACTACGCCACGACCCTCGCCGAAGCCGGCATGACCGAGATGCGCGCCCTGATCTTCGAGCTGAGGCCCGAATCACTGGAGAAGGAGGGCCTGGTCGCCGCACTTGAAAAGCAAGCCGCCGCAGTCCAGGCACGCCATGGCATAAAGGTCGAAGCCGAGTGGGACAGGGAGCCGGAGGCGACCCTGGAGGTCAAAGAGGCACTGTACCGCGTCGCCCAGGAAGCGCTGCACAACACGGTCAAACACGCCCGCGCGACCAACGTGAAGCTGAAGCTAGAAGAGCTTCCCGACGTTTTCACGCTCGGTATATCCGACGATGGTCTCGGCTTCGAACCGCACAACGACTTCCCCGGTCATCTCGGCCTCAAATCTATGCGCGAGCGGGCGGCGCGCCTGGGTGGGACGCTCGAGGTCACGAGCGAGCCGGGCCACGGCGTACGTATCCTGGTCAGCATCCCCAGATAAAGTCCATGGGCCGTATCAGCCGGTTCCTCTCGCCGACGGCAGTGGCACGGGCAGAGTACCGCCGGAGGCCGCGTGATGTCACGGCGCACGGCGCCTTCCCGTCCCCCTTTCGACGGTTCGTTGGATGTCGACCCCGGAGGTAGGCTATGCGCACGACGGCGGCGTACGGAACGGCGGTGGCGGTCCTGGCGACGGCGGTCAACCTGCTGCACGGGATCTCCCACGTCGGGCAGGAAGTTCTGTCTCTTCAGGCGTGGCAATGGGCGTACGTGATCTGCGTCATCTTCCTCGCCCCCCTGGTCGCAGCGCTCCTGCTATGGTCGCCTTTTCGGCTGGCGGGGGCCTGGCTCCTCTTCGGCTCGATGGTGGGGTCTCTGGTCTTCGATCTCGCCTACCACTTCCTCATCGAGGGCCCCGATAACGTCTTTACCCAGGAGCCGGGCGCGTGGCTTGCGGCGTTTCGGGTCTCGTCCGTCCTGCTTGTCGCCACGAGCGGGCTCGGGGCGCTGGTCGGCGGATGGGTGTTGCTAAGGTTCTCGCGCCCGAGGACACTGTCTGAGGCCCCCGTGCCCGCAGGTAGGGGACGGAGATGAACGAGATGAACCCGTACGCCTGGCGCCAGCGTCGAGAGGACCTGATGAGGGAGATAGAACGCGACAGATCGGGCAGAGCTCTGGGGGCGGAACGCAAGGCGCACACGTTCTCGCCAGCGTGGGAACTGCGGAGGATGGCCGGCCTTCTGCTGAAGCTCATCAGGAGGTTGGTGTCGAGAAATGGAGCCCACCCATGACCCGCTTACCGCGGCCGACCTCCGGCGCCGCGCTCGTGGTTATTGGTATCCTGCATACTAGCATTGGGCTCCTAGAGTATCGTGCGGTGCTGCGTGAGATGGTGCGTGACGGGATGATCGACACCGTAGAGGGCGATGCCGAGCGTGAGGCAGCGTTCTGGTTTCTCACCTGCGGGGTCTCGCTCGTCTCCATGGGCTGGTCTTTCCGGTGGGCGCGTCAGCAGACGGGGACGCTGCCTTCCTTCGTGGGACCGGCGCTCCTCGGCATCGCGACGGCGGGGGTCACCTTGATGCCGCGCTCCGGGTTCTGGGCCGACTTCGTTCCGGCCATCCTGGCCTACGGCGAGAGAGATCAACAGGGAGGTTGAGAAATGGGCCGAGTCTACGACAGCATAACCGGCGAGCTGGAACTCTGGCTTGGGGCACAGCCGATGTTCTTCGTGGCGACCGCCACGTCAGATCCCGACACGCGCGTCAACCTCTCTCCCCGGGGCCTCGACACCTTCCGCGTGCTCGGGCCTGACCGTGTGGCGTGGTTGGATCTCACCGGCAGCGGGGTGGAGACCATTGCCCACCTCAGGGCTGACGGCCGTGTAACCCTCATGTTCTGCGCCTTCGACGACCCGCCGCAGATAATACGTCTCCACGGATACGGTCGCGTGCACGAACCAGGTGACGAAGAGTTCGGGGAGCTGCGCCCGAGGTTCCCAGATCTGCCCGACGGGCGGGCGATAATCGACGTCGCGGTCGAGAGGGTCGCGAGCTCCTGCGGGTATGGGGTCCCGCGTATGGAGCTTCTGGGACCCCGCGATCGATTGCTAGGCTCGGCCCGGCGCAAGGGCCCGGAGAAGCTGGCCGAGTACAGAGCCCGTAGGAACGCGCAAAGCATCGACGGCCTCCCCGGCCTCGTGCCGGACCGGGCCCCAGTAGGGAACCCTCGTTCGGCGGGAAGATCGCCCGCGCCCGATACCTCCGCAATCCGGAGCCGGCCGTGAACGTCTTGCTGGCCGGGGCATCGGGGGCCATCGGAGTCCCCCTTACCCGACATCTGATCTCCGCCGGCCACAAGGTCGTCGGGTTGAGCCGTACGCCGAACAACCACGACGCTCTGCGCGCGCTCGGCGCCGAGATGATGGTCGTAGACGCTTTGGACCGCGACGCCTTGCTCCGCGCAGTCGACGGCCTCGGGGCCGACGCCGTCATCCATCAGCTCACGGCGCTCAGGAACGCGCCGCCACGCGTGCGCGACGACGACCCGACCAGCACGCTTCGCGTTCGCGGAACCTCCAACCTGCTCGATGCAGCCGAGCTAGTGGGAGCCCGCCGCTTCCTCGTGCAGTCTTTGATCTTCGGCTACGGATACGGCGACCACGGGACGCGAAAGCTCACCGAAAGTGATCCTTTCGGCCGTGCACAGGGTGGCTACGCCGACCCGGTCGTTGCCGCTCTGGAGTCGGCCGAGCATCAGGCCTTCGCTGCCAAAGAAGTCGGGAGCATTGCCCTTCGCTACGGGATCTTCTACGGGCCAAACACGTTCAGCGCCCTCTTCGTCGGCATGATGCGCAAACGCCTCCTTCCCATACCGCGTGGTGGTGGGGGAGAGACTTGCTGGGTCCACGTCGAAGACGCCGCGGCGGCCACCGTCGCCGCCCTGGAGCGCGGAACACCGGGACGGGCCTACAACGTCGTCGACGAGAAGCCGGTGAGCTGGAGGGACTTCGCGTGGGCCCTGGCCGACGCCTTCGAAACTCCCGGGCCGTGGGAGGTGCCTTACCCGGTGCTCCGCCTCGCCGCGCCCTATCTCGCCGTCATGATGGCGAGCACGCTCCGAGTCTCGAACGACCGCGCCCGGAGGGAGCTGGAGTGGACGCCGTCCATGCCAACCTATCGTGAGGGCATACGGCGCCTGAAGAACCTCCCGCGTCAGGCAGCTTGAAGTCATCGGTATCTCCGCGGCTACGTCGCTTCTCGGTACCTGATGAGAAGCAGTCCGTTATGCAGGGCTACCTTGCGGGGTAGGATGTAGCAGGGATGAGATCGATGATCGTAGGTGCCGGCATAGGCGGCCTCACGGCGGCCATAGCGTTGCGTAGGGCTGGCATAGATGCGACTGTCTTCGAGCGCGCCGAAGAGATCAAAGAGGTCGGCGCGGGTATACTGCTGGCCGCCAACGCCGTCGCGGCACTGGGTGAGATCGGCCTGTCCGACGACGTGGGCCGGCTCGGTACGCCCGCCTCCGCCGGACGGGTCTTCACCTGTCGCGGAAAAACGCTGACCGAGGTACCCGTGGAGCAGTTGGAGAGGATGGTCGGAGTCTCGAGTGCCGCCGTGCACAGGGCCGACCTCCAGGAGCTCTTGCTGCGCAAGCTGGGCAGGCAGAACGTCCGGTTGGGCGCGGAGTGCTCGGGTTTCGAGCAGGACGACAAAGGGGTCGATGTCGTCTTCGCCGATGGCTCGCGGGAGCGCGGGGACCTCCTGATCGGGGCGGACGGCCTCCACTCCACGGTCCGGGCCGGGTTGTTCGGTCCCGAAAAGCCGCGCTACGCTGGTTATACGGCCTGGCGGGCGGTGGTCCGGCCCGGTCGCGGCTTGCTTTCGTGGGGCATGGCCTTCGAGTCGTGGGGCAGGGGCGCCAGGTTCGGATGCGCCCATATCGGAGATGGCAGGGTGTACTGGTTCGCCACTAGAAACGCCCCGGAAGGCGAAAGGGACGGTCCCCCTGGTAGTCCCTCCGGACCGAAGGCGCTCCTTACAGAGCTTTTCGGCGGCTGGCACCACCCGATACCCGCGCTCGTCGCCGAGACCGAGGAGGAAGCCATAAGGCGCGACGACCTCTACGACCGCGAACCCCTGGCCGGAAGCTGGGGGATGGGCCGCGTCACGCTGCTTGGTGACGCTGCCCATCCCTCGACCCCGAACCTTGGCCAGGGCGCCTGCCAGGCTATCGAGGACGCCCGGGCGCTCTCCCGGTGCCTGGAGGAGGTCGAGGACACGAGCGCGCCCGGTGGCGTGGCGTCTGCACTGCGCCGCTACGAGGACCTGCGCCGGGAGCGGACGGCCTGGATCGTCCGTCGCTCCCGCGCCATAGGTCGTGTCGGCCAGATAGAGAACCCGCTGCTGTGCAGGCTACGCAACTCGGCGTTGAAGGCGACGCCGGACCAGCTCCAGCTCCGCCAGTTCGAATCGGTGGTGCGCCCCGAGAGATAGTATGGAGGGGCATGCTTCTTCCCTTGTCCGGTCATCCTTACGATGGCGACGACCCGCCCGGGTTCCTGCGTCGGGGCTCAGGTCGTTCTGAGTTGCAGCGATCCGAGCCGCACGCCGGCACGAATATCCAGGGCGGGGCTGTGCTCGTGCAGGGCAGGGGCGGTGAGGAAGGCGCCCTCCTTCTTGGTGTAACCATCCCCCACGTCCACGCTCCCCAGCGTGGTCTCCGCGACCACCCTCGCCGCTGTGGAAGCCGGCACAGTCACCTTCACCGCCGAGACCCCCGTCTCTATGCTCGCCTGAGCATCGTGTAAGAGGGTTCCGCCGAAGTCGAGTTCATAGCCGGCTGCCCCGCCGGAGAGGCGCAGCTCGGAGAAATTGGCGTTGGCCAGGTTCTCCAGCTCTATCGCGGCGGCGCCGGTGGAGAAGTCCAGCAGCTCCATCCTTGCGGGGTTGGGTCGCGCGAAATCCAGCTCGAACTTGCCGGCACCCTGCCTGACCACGAGCCGGCTCAGGGGTACGCCCCCGAGCTCGAGGTCGAAGTCGCTGGCGCCGGTCTCGATCGTCAGGGCGAACGGTCTCGCTTTGCCGAACTCGAGCTCGTAGCGGGGCGCACCCCCGAAGACGGCCGGGATCTGTCCGAAGGAGGGCTGCTCCTCGGTGATCGTGGCCCCCGCCTCTTCCTCGACGATCCTGAGCTGTCTTCTGCCGGTGGGGTCGTGATAGGTCCCGGCGATCCATTCGTCGCCTTCGCCCGGACCCGCCGTGACCTGGCAGGCTCCGAGGGCTATCCGCAGGTGTAGATCGTCCCCCGCGGGGTAGGCAACGCGTATCGGCGTATCCGACATGCGAGTCCTCCTTTCCGTGCCTCGCGAACGCGGCGGAATCCCCGGAGCCGCGTCCGGCATCTACCCAAGGTTAACACCTGAACCCGCGCGAGCGGCAACGAAAGAATGCCCAGGTGCTGCGGATCATCTCGAAGGGAGGCCAGCCGGCCCCCCTAACAATGAGCGGTGAGCGATCGGTCGAGGGCTCTCCCCGGCCTGTCTCCGGTTCGATGCCGGGTTAAGATGGGCGAAGACCTAGCAGGAGGGCGGGGAGCGGTATGAGAACAGACCAGATAGTTGCTACTTTCTCCATCGTGGCCTTTGATCCCGAGACCGACTCGCTCGGCGTCGCCGTGCAGTCGAAATTCCTGGCCGTGGGCTCGGTGGTGCCCTGGGCACGCGCTGGGGTCGGGGCCGTGGCGACCCAGGCGATGGCGAACTACAACTACGGTCCGCGTGGCCTGGACCTGATGGCGGCAGGCAATTCGACGGTACAGACGGTGGAAGCCCTCACCACGGCTGACGAAGAGCGCGAGCACAGGCAGGTCGGGGTCGTGGACGCCAGGGGCCGGGCGTCCACGTATACCGGCTCCGAGTGTTTCGACTGGGCGGGGGGCGTTACCGGCGAACACTACGCGGCCCAGGGCAACATCCTCGTCGGCATAGAGACCGTCGAGGCGATGGCGGGTGCTTATGAGGAGGCTGACGGCGATCTCGCCGCGCGCCTCCTCGGGGCGCTGGACGCCGGGCAGCGGGCCGGTGGCGACTCGCGCGGCAAGCAGTCGGCGGCGTTGCTCGTCGTGCGGGAGGGGGGAGGCTACGGCGGGGACAACGACAGGGTCTTGGACCTGCGCGTGGACGATCACCCCGAGCCCATAAGTGAGCTGATCCGTATCCGGGAACTACACACCCTGTATTTCGGTGAGACCAACCCCGATGACGTCATCGCGGTTGACGGAGACGTTCGGGCACAGGTCGCCGGCGCGCTGCTGCGCGCCGGGTATCTGGACGGGCCGCCGGCGGGTGACGATGACCTCTTCGGCGCGCTCAGAGCTTACGTACGCACCGAGAACTTCGAGGAGCGCGAGCAGCGGCGTGGCTACCTGGACCGGGCTGTGTTCGAGCACATGAAGAAAGGATAGGGATCTTGTTTACCACCAGGCCCGAGCTCGTCGGCACCTACGGCATGGTAGCGTCCACGCACTGGCTGGCCTCATCCGCAGGCATGGCCGTGCTAGAGTCGGGGGGCAACGCGTTCGATGCTGCCGTGGCGGCCGGCCTGACCCTCCAGGTGGTCGAGCCCCACCTCAACGGTCCCGGGGGGGAGGTCCCGATCCTGCTCCACAGCGCCGAGGGGGGCCGGACGCTCGTCGTCGCGGGCCAGGGTCCGGCGCCGGCAGCGGTGAGCATCGACCACTTCGAGCGGCTCGGCCTCGACCTCGTACCCGGTACCGGGCTGCTCGCCGCCTGCGTGCCCGGCGCCTTCGACGCCTGGATGCTGATGCTCGGCGAGTTCGGCACGCTCCGCCTCTCCGAGGTGATGCGCTACGCGATCGACTACGCCGGAGGCGGCTACCCGCTCGTGCCCCAGATCAGCGCCACTATAAGCGGTGTGGAGGGCCTGTTCCGCGATGAATGGCCCTCCTCGGCGCGGGTGTACCTGCGTGGGTCGGGTGTCCCGAGGCCGGGCACCCTGTTCTCCAATCCCGACCTGGCCGCCACCTACCGCCGCATCCTGGAGGAAGCTGAAGCGACGACCAGCAACCGCGACGGGCAGATAGAGGCCGCCCGCGACGTCTTCTACAGGGGCTTCGTTGCCGAGGCCATCGACCGCTACGCGTCCTCGGAGACGGTGATGGACACCTCGGGCCGACGCCACACGGGCCTTCTGAAGGGCGACGACCTCGCCGCCTACGCCGCCGATCTGGAGGAGCCGGCGACGCTTGACTACCACGGGTACACGGTCTGCAAGACGGGTCCCTGGGGCCAGGGGCCCGTCTTCCTTCAGCAGCTCGCGCTGCTCGAAGGGTTCGATCTAACGAGCATGGGCCACAACACCGCGGAGTACGTACACACCGTCGTCGAGTGCGCCAAGCTCGCCTTCGCTGACAGGGAGGCCCACTACGGCGACCCGCGGTTCGTCGACGCCCTGCACGAACCGTTGCTCCATCCTTCCTACACGGCGTCCCGCAGGATGCTGGTGGGGGAGGACGCCTCCTACGATCTGCGCCCCGGTACGGCCGGCGGGCGTGCTCCCCGCCTTCCCGACCGGTCCGGCATCTCACAGGACGGAGCCGCCGGAGCCGGCGAGCCCACGGTACCGCGCGACGACCAGGGTAGCGGGGATACCTGCCATCGAGATGTGGTGGACCGGCACGGGAACATGGTCTCTGCCACCCCGAGCGGCGGGTGGTTGCAGAGCTCGCCCGTCGTGCCCGGCCTCGGCTTCCCGCTCGGCACGCGGGCGCAGATGTTCTGGCTCACCGCCGGCCTACCCAACTCGCTCGAAGGCGGCAAGAGGCCGCGCACCACCCTCACGCCTTCGCTGGCGTTGCGCGACGGGGAGCCCTACCTGGCCTTCGGTACACCCGGCGGCGACCAGCAGGACCAGTGGTCGCTCCACTTCTTCCTGGCTCATGCCCACTTCGGCCTCAACCTGCAGGAGGCCATAGACGCCCCCAACTTCCACACCGAACACTTCCCGAGCTCCTTTTACCCGCGGGCGGCGGCGCCAGGCAGGATCATGGTCGAGGACAGAATAGGGCCAGACGTCGTGGCCGGTCTGCGCGCCAGAGACCACGATGTGGACGTGGTAGACGGTTGGTCCCTCGGCAGGATCTCCGCCGTAAGCAGGGATGCCAGGGACGGGTCCATGCGAGGGGCGGCCAACCCGAGGGGCATGCAGGGTTACGCCGTGGGGCGCTAGCTCCGGCCGGAACAGTATCGGGCCGAGGAGCTGTTGCATCGTTGGCCTGCGGGCCGAAGCCGGGGTGAGGATATGGGGCTAGCCTTTGTGGTGCTAGGGGTGGCTTGACTCGGGCGGGGCTTGCTGCTAATTTTGCCGCACCGCAAAGGTGACTAGAGGGGTCGGAATTTGCCGCAGACGGGGGGGATCGGTGGGATGATCGGGCGTACTCGCATTTGTGTTGTGGTGTCTTTGTTTGTGGCCCTACTCACCTTGGCCGGCTGCGGCGGTGGTGGGGGAGCCCCGG
Organism: Rubrobacter sp.; assembly: GCA_036280905.1. Classification (GTDB taxonomy): domain Bacteria; phylum Actinomycetota; class Rubrobacteria; order Rubrobacterales; family Rubrobacteraceae; genus Rubrobacter_D. Next base: position 12,734 of record DASUPX010000427.1, read on the forward strand.
AGTCGAGCACGCCTCCAGGCACGCTCGAGGTCGCGCTCGAGGCCGAGCCGCCAGAGCTCGACCCCAGCCTTTCCAGCGCCTACGTCGACAGGCAGGTTATGGCCAGCATCTACGACAGGCTCGTGGACCTCGACGAGAACGGCAAGATCGTGCCCATGCTCGCGAAGAGCTGGAATGTATCCGGAGATGGCAGGACGTACACGTTCGAGCTCGAGAAGGGCGTAAAGTTCCACGACGGGACCCCGTTCGATGCCGAGGCCGTCAAGTTCAACCTCGAGCGTTACCAGAAAGCGGACTCCGTGCGCAGCACGGAGATCGAGCCCGTCCAGTCGGTCGAAGTCGTGGACGATCACACGGTGCGGGTCGAGCTCAGCGAGCCGTTCGCGCCGTTCCTTGCTGTTCTGACCGACAGGGCCGGCATCATGGCCTCGCCAGAGGCTATAGAGAAGAGCGACGGCAGAATCTCCAAGAACCCTGTTGGCACGGGGCCATTCCAGTTCGTCGAGCGGGTGAGGGGGGATCACATCACCCTCGAGAAGAACCCTGACTACTGGCAGGATGGGCTCCCAAAGCTGAACAAGGTGGTCTACAACGGGATAGACGACG
>DASUPX010000428.1:0-3025 GCA_036280905.1 Rubrobacter sp.
CGGGCTCTTCGGGGTAGTAGTTCTCGACGGCGATGGTCACGCCCATCTCTCCCGCCCGGTCCCCCGCCTCCCGCAGGGCCGACCGCTCGGCGGAGAGCTGGTCCCCAGGCTGTACCTGGCGTCGCGCGCTCCCAGGCGCTGGCCGGCGTGGCAGACAACCACCCCGGCGCCGATTTCACTCGCGAACTCGAGGGCGGCATCGAGAACATCGCGCTGCAGCCCGCCAGAGGTCATGTCCATGAGGTTTACCTCCAGGGGAGCGTGGACCGTATAGGTCAGCTCCGTCTCTAGCAGAACCTCTCCGACCGCCCGCAGCCTCGGCGCGTCCAGGCGGCCACCGAGGATCACCCCCAGGTTCTGCGGCCAGACCTCCACAAAGTCCGCCCCAGACCCTTCAAGTACCTCGAGGTCCTCTCCGAGTTTTCGCACGCCGTCCGCGTAGAGCCCTGACAGGTTCGTACCCACGCTCCCAAAGATCATAAGGTCCCTCCCTCGGGTCCATACGGGATCGGGCGCAGTATAGGCTCGCCGGTCGGACCCTGGGTAAAAGGCGGGTTAACGGCAGGTAAAACTTGCGTTCAATCGGAGATCTCCAGCGAATCCGTGTACCCTTAGCAGGAGACCCGTACCGGGAAGACGCCAGCCTAGAAGAAAGGCCGAGTTGAGCAGCTACGAGGACTACACGCGAACATCCGGCAACTACGACAGGACCAGGGAGCCCGTTGGCACCGAGATCCTGGTCGGTTGCTTCGCCCACGCGCCCGTCCCGCTGGCGCAGGCGGTGGTGCTGGATGCCGGGTGCGGCACCGGCAGCTACTCTGATGCGCTGCTCCACTACGTCGGCCGGATAGAGGCGGTCGACCTGAACCCCGGCATGCTCGAGGTCGCCTCGCGCAAGCTGTCCTGGGCCGGGGACCGGGTGGCCTTCCACCCGGCCAGGATCGACGAGCTACCTTTCGGGGACGCAACCCTGGACGGGGTCATGATCAACCAGGTCCTCCACCACCTGCCGGACGATGCCTCGAAAGGCTTTCCGGCCCACCGCGGGGCGTTCCGCGAGTTCGCCAGGGTGCTCAAGCCGGGCGGGGTGCTCACGGTAAGCACCTGCTCGCAAGAGCAGCTTCGCGCCGGCTACTGGCACTACCACCTCATCCCAGAGGCCGCCGACGCCCTCAGAAGCCGCTACATCCCGCTCGACGAGCTGGTCGAGATCCTCGACGATTCCGGGCTCGAACATCGGGGGAGCTTCGTGCCCACCGACGCCACCGTACAGGGCAAGGCGTACTTCGATCCTCACGGGCCCCTCAACCAGGAGTGGCGTGACGGGGACTCGGTCTGGTCGCTGGTCGGCGAAGCCCGCCTCGAGCGGGCCCTCTCCCGCATCCGGAGGCTGGACGAACGGGGAGAGCTCGGGACCTATGTGGCGCGCAACGACGCGCTGCGCCCACACATCGGCCAGGCAACCGTCGTCTTCGCATCCCGCGCCGGGTAGGCCGGCGCCGGCCCCCGATCATCGGAGGCCGCAAGATCGGAAGATTGCATGCGGTTAACACGGGGTTTACAATCATTCGACCGCACCACGGGCGCCGGTGGGGACCAGTCAAGCGTTTGTGTAGGGAGAGAACCACGAGTGGAAGAGGTTTACGCCGCGCTGGCGCGCGTGCCTTTGTTCGGCAACGTCCGGCGGGAAGGAATCAAGATCGAGCGCCTCGAAGGCGGCCTCACCAACGTCTGTTACAAGGTAACGGTAGGCAACTCCGCCTACGTCCTGAGGCTCGCCGGGGAAGGCACCTCGGGGTATATCGACCGTAGCTCCGAGGAGCACAACGCGATGGTCGCGGCCGCCGCGGGGGTCGGCGCGGAGGTGGTCTACTTCGACGCCAGGGATGGCATGATGCTGACCCGGTTCGTCGAGGGGGCCTCCGTCAACCACCGGGGAGGGTTCGGACCGGGGGCACCGGCAAGGGCCGCCCGAACGCTCGCGCGGGTCCACGGTCTCGGGGACGTTTTCAACTCCCGCTTCGACGTTTTCGCCGCGATGGCCCGTTACCTGGAACTCCTGCGCGAGCAGGGCATACGCCTGCCCGAGGGTTACGGCGAGTCACGGCGGTGCGCGAGGGCGGTGCGCCTCGCGCTTGAGGCCTCCCCCGCCCCCCTCGTACCCTGCCACAACGACCCGTGGCCCGGAAACCTCCTCGACGCGGGAGGGAGCGTCTACCTCATAGATTGGGAGTACTCGGGCATGAACGACGCGATGTGGGACCTCGCCGGCCTCTCGGTCGAGGCCGGGTTCGGCCCCTGGCAAGACCGCGAGATGATGGAAGCCTACTACGATCAGATACCGTCTCGGGCGCTCTACTCGCGGCTCGAGGTCTACAAGGCGATGGGCGACCTCCACTGGTCTCTCTGGAGCTTTGTCCGGCACAAGAAGGACGACCCGGCCAGGGATCTCTGGGGCTACGGGCTGGAGAGGCTTGCGCGTGCCAACGCCCGGATGGGCAGCGCAGGCTTCGGCCAGCACCTGGACCTGGTGCGCGGGTCACCCTCCCTGGTATCGCAACCGGGCGAACGTAGTCCTCTCTCGGGCCACATCAGACCGGCCTACCCTCGTTCGTCCTCCTGAGACCGCCCTCCGCGCCGGCTTGCAGAGTATCTAACACTCCCGGGCGGTAACGAGCTTTCTGCCAGGTAGCTGACTGCTGAAAGCCTGCGCGATCATCTCGGTTTTGACGGTGAGCCCGTAGGTACAATCGGGGCGTATGATCAGAGACGGGTGGCAGGCAGATGATCTTCGGTAAGCAGCGAGACCCTCGGCTCGTGACCGTGCGTCGGGGCGGCACCCTGAGGGATGTAGATCATCACCGTCTCGCGTTCTGGGCGGCCGATTGCGCCGAGCATGTGCTGCACCATTTCGAGCAGGCGCATCCCGGAGACGACCGGCCACGCCACGCCATCGAACTGGCACGCGCCTGGGCGCGGGGTGAGATCACGATGACGCAGGCCCGCGGTGCAGCCTTCGGAAATG
>DASUPX010000429.1:0-3197 GCA_036280905.1 Rubrobacter sp.
GCGGAGCCGGCGTGCTGACAAGCGTAGGCGTTAGCCGGAGCGTGCGGCGTAGCGGAGCGAAGCCGGAGCGTGCTGACGTAGAATACTGCCCATGAGAGTAAGAAGGAGGGGGCGCAGAGGTCGGGGAGGCAGGTCTGCTAACGGGTATCTGACCCCGATCCTCGTCTCTCCGCGGGTCTGGGTCGGGATCCTGTTTGTTGGGGTTGGCCTGCTCGGGCTGCTTCTGTATGCGGCGCCGACCGTGCCGGCGGCGGCGCTCGGTGGGGTGGCGCTGGCCATCGTGCTTTCATTTCCGGTGCGGGCGCTCTCGCACTTCATGCCGCGGGGGCTTGCCATATTGTTGACCGTACTCGGCATGCTTGGTCTGATCTCCCTGGGGGTCGTCTTCCTCGTGCCGCTCGTGATCGAGCAGCTCACCACGCTCGTGCGGAACACGCCGCTCATCGCCAACAGGGCCAACCAGTTCCTGATCGAGGTGATCAACGCGCTCGACAGGCGCCAGCTGGTGCCCGGCTCCGACCCTGAGGCGTTCAGCAGGGAGCTCGTCAACGATCTCTTCGACCGTGCCCAGAACCTTACCGAGAACCTGCTCAGGAGCATCCTGGGGTTCATCCCGAGGATCTTCAACCTCGGGGTCCTGCTCTTCAGCGTGCTCTTCGTCGCGGTCTACCTCCTGGTGGACGTCAGGAAGGTCAAGGCCGCCTTCCTCAAGACCGTGCCCACCCACTACCGCCACGACGCCCGCGACCTGTGGGAGGCCTTCGGCAACTCGCTCTCTCGTTACCTCGGCGGGCTGGTTTTCGTGGTCATGATCCAGGGCGTACTTGCCTCGGTCGCACTGTATTTCCTCGGCGTGCGCTACGCCATCCTTCTCGGTGTATGGGTGTCGGTCACGGCGATCATCCCCTACCTCGGCGCGTTTCTAGGGGGGATACCCGCTGTTCTCGTGGCCCTCGTTTTCGGGTCATCCGTCTTCGAGTCGAACACGACCACGGCCATCCTGACGGTCGTGGCCTACGTCCTGATCCAACAGCTCGAGGGCAACTTCCTGACGCCCCGCATACAGGGCCAGGCGCTCCACGTGCACCCCATAATCGTGCTGCTGGCCGTGATCGCCGGCGGCGAGGTGGCAGGCCTCGCCGGGATAATCTTCGCCGTCCCCGCCCTGGCCGTCTCACGCGTCCTCTTCGATTTCTTCAGGCTCCGCCTGCGCACGAACCCCGGACCAGAACCGTAGGGATGAGAGCTGTCAGCCATCAGCTATCAGCTCTGACAACGCGAACCTCGAAGCTACCGACCCGCGATTCGCCGCAGGTGCTTCGAGACACATAGTATCTTGGCGAACCGCACATGCGGCGTCAAAGTGGTATCAGTTGCGTCAAGAGTGGCTCATCAGGGCCGCCTTTGTTTGGCCAGCGTTCTCAGTCCCCCCTCCCGAGAACGCTGGCTTGCATCGGGAAGCATCTCCACCCGGTTTCGGCAGGCTGCGGGCTACACGTCCTCTCGCAGAAGAGCCAACAGCTCTTAGCTGAAAGCTGAAAGCTATTAGCTCAAAGAAACCCCTTCAATCTCCCAGGGCAACCCTCTTGAGGCCTGCCAGATCGGTGACGTAGATCTGCCTTCTCCTCAGCTGCACGAAGTTGTGGTCCTGCAGCGTTCCGAAGGCCCTCGTGACCGCCACGCGCTTCAGGCCGATCATGCTGGCTAGCTCTTCGTGCGTGTAGTGGGTGGTCACCCGGTAGAAACCCTCGCGGGTCACCACCCCTTCGTCTTCGACCAGGTCGAGTACGAGGGCCGCCAGGCGGGAGGGGCTATCCTTCAATGCGATGTCGGTCATGCGGCCCCTCGTCAGCCGGGAACGTTCTCCGAGCGTCTTGATCACCCTGGCGTTGACCTCGACGTTCTCCCTCAGAAGGCTCCAGAAGGAGTCGAGCTCGAACAGGCCGACCTTGACGAACGATAATGCCTGCGCGTACTCGTTCTGGGTACGCTCCATGAGCGAGGCCTCTCCGAAGATCGCGCCGGCCCTGACCACGTCGAAGGTTAGCTCCTTTTGCCGAACCATCGCGAACAGGCGGACGCGTCCTGACAGCAACAAGAAGACGACCTCACCCGCGTCTCCGGGTATGTAGATGCTCTCGCCCTTCTGGAAGCTGCGGCCAAGCGTTTTCTGGGCGACCCAACCCAACTGCTCGGGGGAGAGCGGTTCCAGAACGTCGACCTTGGAGAGAAGCTCGGTCCACTCTACCTGGGTCTTTTTCACTGTTGCTCTACAGTTCTTTCGATGGTGCATGCAACCTGTCAAGTGATCTTGTCACATGCGTCTCATATGTTAACCTAGAAGCGGGAAAGGTAATAGGTATGTGCCCGTCGCCCGGGATCTCATGGTGGCGACACAAGGTTTCATCTAGCGCCGTACGGGCGTCTCGGCGGTTGGGCACGATGGGACGGTAGGAATGAGCACGAAGCGCATCTTGTTGGTGGCCTCGCACAACGCGTTCAGGGAGTCCCTCGCCAGACGGCTCTCCCGGGAGGCGGACCTCGACGTAGCCTGGCAGGCGGGTTCGATAGCCGCTACCCGCGACATGCATCTCGACGGAATCGACGTGGTGGTCATCGATCCCCTGCTGCCCGACGGAAACGGGATAGCGCTGATCCGGGAGATGAGCGCCGCCTATCCCGACGTTCTGGGCCTCGTGTTCTCCCACCGGCCTAGCTCGGCGTTGTACCATCAGGCACGCAGGGCCGGTGCGGCCGAGGTGCTCTCCACCTCCGTCCCCCTCGAAACCTGCATCGACGCGATTAGGAAGACAAGAGATCACGAACGACAGGCTTGTAGGTAATGAGCTCGAGAAACGGCAAGGATCGGCGAAGGTGAAGATACTGCTGGTATTGGGGCAAGAGTACCGTACGTACATGGACGCCATGGCAGACGCCATTCAGGAATTCCGTCCCGATGTGGAGGTGGTGGCGGTCGGCGGCGATGAGGAGACACTGGAAGCTGAGACGGAGCGACTCAAACCCCAGCTGGTGATATGTAGCCCCCCGGCCCCCGACAACCCGGTGGACGAGCGGCTAGCGCTGATAGAGCTATCCCCCGACAGCGAGCAGCCGAGTAGCTTTCGCGTTGGCGAGCGCCGGTGGCGCTCGGCCAACCCTACCCTCGGTGAGGTGCTGTCGGTGGTCGACGAGACAAA
>DASUPX010000430.1:0-7223 GCA_036280905.1 Rubrobacter sp.
CGAGGTAGCGGTGCTCGACGCGCCGCTGCGCCCGCGCGGGGTCGACTTCGACGCACAGCGCCACGCCGTCGTTCATCGTGACCGCCAGCGGCTGGGCGCCACCCATCCCACCGAGACCGGCGGTAAGGACCAGCTTGCCGGCCAACGATCCGCCGTAGCGCAGCTCGGCCAGCGCGGCGAACGTCTGGAACGTCCCCTGCAGGATTCCCTGCGTGCCGATGTAGATCCAGCTGCCGGCTGTCATCTGCCCGTACATGGTCAGGCCGGCCCGCTCCAGCTCCCTGAACGTCTCCCAGTCGGCCCACTCCGGGACCAGCAGGGAGTTGGCGATCAGGACCCGCGGGGCCCAGGGTTGCGTCCTGAAGACGGCCACGGGCTTGCCGGACTGGACGAGCAGCGTTTCGTCGTCTTCCAGGCCCTGCAAGGTACCGACGATGGCCCAGAAGCTGGGCCAGTTGCGGGCCGCCTTGCCCGTCCCGCCGTAGACCACGAGGTCTTCCGGACGCTCGGCAACCTCGGGGTCGAGGTTGTTCATTAGCATGCGCAGGGCTGCCTCCTGGTGCCAGCCCTTGCAGGTGAGATCCCGCCCCCTTGGCGCCCTGATGGTGGGAGCTTTCTTGATATCTGCCATGGGACCTCCTCGAGCCGCCCGCTTTGCGAACCACGTTTTCAGCTTTTTGTTCTTGCTAAAGGCTGAAAGCTGATAGCTCACAAGATCCAGTCTGGCATCGGGCCCTCCAAAAGTCCAGGAGGTGGGAGTAATATGACGGGGACCAAAGGACACGCTTGACGCTCTCCGATCAGACAACGGGCACGGTGACGTTGACCGGCGACGACCTCTCCATCGAGGAGGTGGTCCGAATAGCGCGCCGCGGGGCACGTGTGGAGATCTCCCGCGAGGCGCTCGACCGGGTGAGGCGGGCGCGGGATGTGGTAGACAGGGTGCTGGAGCGCGGTGACCTGGTCTACGGCATGAACACGGGCGTGGGCTCGCTCTCCCGCTACCGCATCCCGTTCGAGAACCTGGAGCAGTTTTCGGTTCGCCTCGTTACCCGACACACCACCCACCAGGGCTCCGAGTTGAACGCCAGCGTGGTGCGCGCCATGATGGCCACGCGGGCGAACGGCATGGCAAAGGGCGGCGTGGGCGTGAGGGCCGAGCTGATCCAGGCTTTTCTCGACGCCCTGAACGCCGGGGTCCACCCCGTGGTCCGTACCGGCGGTTCGATTGGTCAGGCCGACCTGGCCGAGATGGCGGAGGTTGGGCAGGTCCTGATCGGCCGCGGAGAGGCCGACTTCGAGGGACGCCGGCTGCCTGGTGCAGAGGCTCTTCATGCCGCCGGGCTGGAGCCCGTCCACCTGAAGGCAAAGGAGGGCCTCGCCCTGATAAGCGCCAACGGGGTGACCATGGGCCACGGCTCGCTGGTGCTCGCCGACGTGGCCGACCTGCTGGACGCCTTCGACGTAACAGCGGCGCTCTCCCTGGAGGCCTACGGGGCAAACCTGTCGATCATTCACCCCGAGGCGACCAGGATGCGGCCCCACCCGGGCCAGTCGCGCGCGGCGGACAGGCTCAGAGAGCTGCTCGACGGCAGCTACCTGTGGCGACCCGGCGCGGCCCGCAACCTGCAAGACCCACTCTCTTTCCGCTGCGTGCCACAGACCCACGGCGCCTGCTACGACGCCCACGCCTATTCCCGAGGCACGATGGAGGTCGAGCTCAACTCGGCGAGCGACAACCCGCTGGTCCTGCTAGACGATCAGTCCATCATCTCCGTCGGCAACTTTGATGTGGTCGCCCTCGCCGTGGCCTTCGACCTCCTGCGCGTCGCCGTCGCCCAGGTCGTCCACCTCGCCAACGAGCGCATCCAGAAACATCTCTGGTCCCAGTTCTCCGGCCTGCCCACCGGCCTCGCCGCCAGCGACGGCGACGAGGGGCTGCGCCCCCTCGGTTACTCCTCGGCCTCCCTCGCGGCCGAGGCCAGGGTGCTCGCCAACCCGGTCTCCCTGGACTACCGGGGCCAGATCGCCGAGGGCATCGAAGACCACGCCAGCATGGCCCCGCTTGGTGTGCGCAAAACGGAGGACCTCCTGTCCATAGCACGCCGCACGGCTGCCCTCGAGCTTACCGTGGCCACCCGCGCCATCGACCTGCGTGGCAACCCACCGCTAGGCGCAGGGACACGCATCGCCCGCAATATCGCCCGGGAGTTCGCCACCACCGATCCGGAAGAACGTTGGCCCGACGTCGACGGCCTGGCAGAGGCTATTGACGCCGGAAGGCTGGTGGCGCGCGTGTCCTCCGAGATAGGACCCCTTGAGCCCGTCTCCATGACCGGCGATGCAGTCGGACCGGCAGCAGACAGCTGATGGCACAAAGCGGGTCGCGAAGGAGTCCGATGCTCCTGCAACCCGCTGATACAGGCCAATGCAAATCCGTCTTGTACGCCCCAGGCCGATGTAGTAGAACTACTACAACGAATAACAGGACAACAACTGAAAAGTAGATAGGTGTTATGGAAGAACCGATTCTGACGGGGCGTAGCGCGGAGGATGTGGGGAACGACGCGGTGATCGAGGTTCGCGGACTACAGATGCGTTACGGTTCGGTGGATGTGTTGCGGGGGGTGGAGTTCGACGCTCGGCGGGGGGAGGTTCTGGCTTTGCTGGGGCCGAACGGGGCTGGCAAGACCACGACCATCGAGATCCTGGAGGGGTTCAGGATGCGTTCGGCGGGGGAGATCAGGGTGCTCGGGGTCGACCCGGCGCGGGGTGATGAGGCGTGGCGGGCGCGGATCGGGGTGGTGTTGCAGTCCTGGCGCGACCACGGCAAGTGGAGGGTTGGGGAGCTCCTTGACAACCTCGGGCGTTATTACTCACCGTACAGCACGCCCGGGCGCAAGCGGCCTTACGACGCCGAAGAGCTCGTGGAGATGGTCGGCCTCGAAGAGCACGCCGGCAAGAAGATCTCCAACCTGTCTGGTGGACAGCGTCGCAGGCTCGACGTGGCCATCGGGATCGTCGGCAGGCCCGAGCTGCTCTTTCTGGACGAGCCGACGGCTGGTTTCGATCCCCACGCCAGGCGCGAGTTCCACGATCTCGTGCACCGGCTCTCCGACCTCGAGGACACCACCATTCTGCTAACCACCCACGACCTCGATGAGGCGGAGAAGCTCGCCGACCGCATACTCATCCTCGCTGGCGGGTCGATCATCGCCGACGGCTCAGCGGATGCGCTCTCGCGGAGGATGTCCACAAACGCCGAGGTGAGGTGGACCCGGAACGGCCAGCGTTTCGTGCACGCCCCGGACGACGCGACCCGTTTCGTGCGCGAGGATTTGTTCGGGCAGTACGGTGAGGATATCTCCGATCTCGAGGTGCGACGGGCCAGCCTGGAGGACGCCTACATGGCCCTGGTCCAGCAGTTCGAGTCGGGTCAGCGCGGGTCGGCGGCGCGTGAGTTCGAGGGGGTGGTCCGATGAACCCAACGGTGGTGGCCGTACGGGCCGGGGTAAGGCGCGGCGGGATTGAGTTGCGCCAGACCTTCACCAACTTCCAGGACCTCTGGAACTACATCTTTTTGCCCGCGATCTTCCTCGTCGTCATGTACTTCCTGCGCGGGAAGTCGGTGCCTGGCACGGACTTCTCGCTCAGCGCAGTGACCATCCCGAGCGTGGTCGGCATGCAGATAGTGTTCGCCGGCCTCGTCATGGTGGCCGCGGTCCTGATCATGGAGAGGGAGGATGGGACGCTGCTCAGGGCCAAGGCTACGCCCCACGGGATGCTCGGCTACCTGGTCGGCAAGATCGTCCAGATTTCAGGTATGTCGCTGGTCTCGGTGGTGACCATCCTCGTCCCCGGCGCCCTCCTCTTCGGGGGGCTCGAGCTTGCCAGCCCGGGCGCCTGGCTCACCCTGCTCTGGGTGCTCCTGCTCGGCCTGCTGGCGACCATGCCCATAGGCGCCGTCCTCGGATCTCTGTTCTCGAGCCCCACCAGCCTCGGCTTCGTCTTCGTGCCGATAATGGGCCTGATCGCGATCTCGGGCATCTTCTACCCGATAACCGTCTTTCCGGTCTGGTTGCAGTGGATAGGTCAGGTGTTCCCAATCTACTGGACGGGCCTGGGTATGCGCTCGGCGTTCCTCCCGGAGTCGCTCGCGAGCGTCGAGATAGGAGGCTCGTGGCGTCACCTTGAGACCGTCGGGGTGCTTGGAATCTGGGCCGTTGTCGGCCTCGTCCTCGCGCCTGTAGTGTTGCGGAGGATGGCGCGTCGCGAGTCGGGCTCCACCGTGGACGCGAGGCGGGAGAAAGCGATGCAGCGGGCCGGCTGGTGAGCGAGACCACCTATAACCGCATAGCCATGTTGCGTGCCGAGAGGGGCATCTCACGGCGGCAACTGTCCGAAGCCCTGGGAGTCCACTACCAGACCGTGGGCTACCTCGAAAGGGGAGAGTATAGCCCCAGCCTGTATCTCGCCCTGAAGATCGCCGAGTACTTCGAGGTCCCCGTGGAGATCATCTTCTCCACCAGCCCATTTCCCCGCATCGGAAGCACCGAACGCTCCGCCTAGAGCGGTTCGCTTCGCGAACCGCGCCTTCAGCTATCAGCGGTCAGCTTTCAGCTTTTTGCTGATGGCTGACCGCTGATGGCTGATAGCTGGCCAGGAGTTCAACTCCTGGCCAACAGCTCTAATTCTCGACTATGCCTTCCTGCTCCAGGTATTCGGCGGCCACGTCTTCAGGGTCTTCCTGGTCGAGGTCGACCTGCCCGTTCAGCTCGCGCATCTTCTCCACGTCGAGGCTTGCCGAGACCTCGTTCAGGATGCCTTTTATCTTCGGGTGTTTCTCTAGCACGTCGGTTCTGACGACCGGTGCCGGGTAGTAGAAGGGCCAGATGGCCTTCTCGTCCTTCATCACCACGAGTTGCGGTGAGGTAAGCTGGCCGTCGGTGGTGAACCCGACCCCGACGTCGCCGTCACCGTTCTCGATCCCGGAGTAGCGCAGGCCCAGCTGGTTGACGATCTCGATCTGCTCGAAGTCGAACGCCGGGTAGTTCTTCTTTACGTTGGGGTAGCCGTCAGAGCGATTCTGGAACTCGGAGTAGGAGATGAACGTGAGGTTCTTGGAGGCCTTGGAGAGCTGCTCCATGTTGGTGAGGTTCATCTCTTTGGCCACCGACTTGCGGACGAAGATGCCGTAGGTGTTGTTGAAAGGCGCTGGCGTCAGCATCGTGTCGGCGGGACTACGATCGGCGTAGCCCTTCTTGGCCGCCTCGTAGGTCGCCTGGGGCGAATTCAGATCAGACGGGTTCCCCTTGAAGGGAACGATAGCCACCAGGGCGGTGCCCGTGTACTCGGGGTAGAGGTCGATCTGGCCGCTCTGTAGCGCCTTGTCCGCTATCTGCTCGGAGCCCAGATCCAGCTTGGTCTCGGCGTTGAACCCGTTGGCCTCCAGCGCCTGGGCGTACATGTTGCCCAGGATGTACTGTTCGGTGAAGTTCTTCGATCCCACCGTTATGGTCGGGCCGCCGCCCGAGTCCGACTCGCCACTGCCACCCACGTTGCCGCAAGCAACGACGAGCAACAGCGATAGGCCCGCCAGCATCGCTGGCACGGCGCGGATTAGCTTGGTCTTGTTCTTCATCTTCCCTCCTCTGTAGTTGGCCTCATCATCTACCTCGCTTCTGCGCGATCTTGAGCCCTTTCGGGGTGAACGCCCTCTCAAGAAGGCCGAAGCCGACCTCGGTGATTATCGCGAGAACCGCGACGGAGAAAGCCCCGGCGAGCAGTATCTCCGGCCCGCGGCGTTGAAGGCCCTCGACGATCAGGTCCCCCAGTCCACCAGCCCCCACGAACGTCGCGAGGGTGGCGCTGGCGACGGTCTGCACGGCGGAGGTACGGATTCCGGCGAAGATAACTGGCGCGGCTATAGGTAGCTGGATGCCGGTCAGGATCTGGTTCCCGGATAACCCCATACCCCGGGCGGCGTCTATGATGCCTTTATCGACCTGCCTGAGACCCGTCGAGGCGTTGATCAGGATAGGCGGTATGGCCAGCGCCGTGAGCGCCAACAGCGCCGTATTGAAACCGAGGCCCAGAAACGGCAAGGCGAGCGCGAGTATCGCCAGGCTCGGCACGGCGCGTCCGACGTTGCCAACGTTGATGGCTATCGTCGCGCCGACCCGCGTGTTGCGTACGAGCACAGCAACGGGCAAAGCCACCGCGACGGCGATGAGCAGTGCTACCACCGAGAGCACGACGTGCTCCCTGAGCAGGGTGAGGAAACCTGGACGGACGAAGACCTCGAATATCTCGGAGAACATGCTACGTCCTCCTCGCCCGCGCCCAAGGCCTCAGGTAGCGTTCGAGTCCGAGAAGCAAGAGGTCCGCGAGGATGGCTAGCGCCGTCGCGAGTACCGCTCCGGCTATGATCATGGTCGGGAACTGGCGGTTGATGCCGTCAAAGATCAGCTTTCCCAGACCGCCGCCGTTGATGTAGGCGCCGATGGTGGCGATGCCGATGATCGTCACGGTGGCGATGCGGATGCCGGCTACGATTATGGGCAACGCCAGCGGCAACTCGACCCGGAACAGTACCTGGCGGCCCGTCAGGCCCATGCCGCGGGCCGCGTCTACGGTCTCGGGCGGCACGGCATCCAGTCCGGCGACGGTGTTCCGGATCAGGATCAAGAGCGAATATGCCACGAGGGCGATGATCACGGGTACGGGTCCGAGCGGCACGAAGGGTATGGAGATGAGGATGGCGAAGAGCGCGAGGCTCGGAATAGAGTAGAGGATGCCCGTGACACCGGTGACCGGCGGGTAGATCTTGCGAAAGCGTGCCGAGAGGATTCCCACGGGAAGCGCGATGACGAGCGCTATCGCGACGGACACGAAAGAGAGAAAGATATGCCCCTGTATGGCCGGCACGATATCCTCCCAGAAGTTCTCTCTGAGCCACTCCCAGTCGATGAACTCCGGTTCCTCGGTCAGGTTCTGCAAGAGGAGCAGCGCAGGGTGGATCACGCCGATGGTTCCCCGCCGCTAGCCCGCTCTGTGTCACCCGTATCGGTCGACGCGTCGGCCATGAGCCCCTCTATGGCGTCGAAGGTCAACAGGCCGTTCGGCCCGTCCTTCTCGATCACCGCGGTGGTGTGCCCCGACCCGATCAGCTGGGAGAGCGCGTCCCTGACTGTCACCTTGCCGTTGATCCGCAGCAGCTCGTC
>DASUPX010000431.1:0-2612 GCA_036280905.1 Rubrobacter sp.
TCGACCATTGCGGTGATACCACCTCCGGTAGCGCTCATCGTTCGGGAGTCGAGGCTGAGGTTGGAGATCGAGAACCTCGTATAGCTGAGGCTGTCCACGCCTAGCGAGTCGGCGGGCAGACCACTCCTGGGATACGTCATGGCGAGGAACGAAGCCCACGTGTCCGAGCCGTATCTGCGCAACGTCTCCCTGGCGGCGAGGTCGCCCCTGTTTCCACCCGAGAATGTCGCCGTGTTGCCTTCCGCCGCACCCCAGAGGCGGCGTCAGCACCCCGACCCGAGAAGACGACCAGCACCACGGCCGCCGCGAACACACCAACCAGGATCAAAGCGGCAACCCTTGGTAACGAAGTTTCCCGCGCCAACGTGCTCCCCTTCCTCAGGCCCGAGAGGCGGTAACCCCAAATCCCCACTGACACCCCCGACCGATAACTTGCTTCTCGTACTCCTCTTGTATGCTGTGAGTCAAGCGCGGGGACGGGTTTCTCCTAAACTCGGGCCCCCGACCACCGAAAACCTGCGGTGCCGCTTGACCTGCTAACGGTGCTGGTCTACAGTCTCTCGATGCTCATAAATTGAGTAGGCAAGATAGGCAATCGTCCTGGCGGGTATGCTCTCGTGGTGTTTCGGCCCGGCAACGTGTCTCGGGGTCTGCGGAGGCCGAAAGTACATCCGGTAGCGTACGAGAGAGAGGCGCATGTGAACAGAGAAAAACCCGTTGCGTTGTGGGCTGTGCCCCGTTCGATTTCCACGGCGTTCGAGAGGGTCTTTGTGGAGCGGGATGACTTCGAGGTATTACACGAGCCGTTTTCGGCCTCCTACTACTATGGGAAGGACCGGGTAAGCGACCGCTTCGCGGACTCCGAGCCGAAGGCCGAGTACGATTTCCAGACGGTAGCCGAGGATGTATTCAGGCCGCGCGAGCAGCGCGTCTTCCTCAAGGACATGGCCTACCACGCCAAGAAGCTCTTGAGCCCCGAGTTCGCCTCGCGTTTCGTCAACACCTTTATCGTGAGGGACCCGAAGTACGTGTTGATGTCCCTCTACAAGATGTGGCCTGACTTCACGCTGGAGGAGACCGGGTACGAGGACCTGTACAGGCTGTTCAGGTACGCGACGGACGCGGGCGAGGACGTTGCCGTCGTGGACGCGATGACCTTCTCGGAGAACCCCGCCGGTGTGCTGGCCGCCTACTGCGAGCACCTGGAGGTGCCTTTCACGTCTGGCTCCCTCACGTGGGAGTCGAGGGACGTCAAGAGGTGGGACAACTGGGAGGGATGGCATGCCGACGCCCAGGAGAGCACGGGCATAAAGCCGGCCACGCGCCGGGACCCCGAGCTGCCCGAGGAATTGCAGGAGGCTTACGAGTACTGTTTGCCCTACTACTACGAGCTGGCGGCGCACGCCATCCCGTCCGTGACGCGCCGTTCCGGTGGCGTCGAGGTTGGTCGTAAGAACGGAAGAGAGGAGAGGATCTTGCTTCAAACGGAGACCCAGATAGCACCGCACGGAGGCGAGCTCGTAGACCGGGTCGTCCCCGAGGAAGAGCGCAGGGAGCGGGCGATGGAGGCCGCGGAGCTACCGAGGGTGCCGCTCGGCCCGCGGACGCTCTCGGATCTGCAGATGATCTCGACCGGCGTCTTCAGCCCGCTGGATGGGTTCATGGTTCGTGACGAGTACGAGAGCGTGGTCGAGGACATGCGACTCTCGAGCGGCCTCGCCTGGAGCCTGCCGATCACGTTGTCGGTAGAGGCTGACGTGGCTGATGGGCTCTCGGAGGGCTCCGAAATAGCGCTCGTCGACGGCACGGGGGAGCCCGTGGCGACCATGGTCCTCAGGGAGAAGTACGGCTTCGACAAGGAGCGCGAAGCCAGGCTAGTCTACAGGACCACGGACGCCGACCATCCCGGCGTGGCCGCCATCCACAGGCGGGGCGACGTGCTACTCGGCGGCGAGGTCGAGCTCCTGCGTACGCCAGACGAGGGGCGCTTCCCGCGCTACTACTACACCCCGGCGCAGCTCAGGGCCGCCTTCGCGGAGAAGGGCTGGAAGCGCATCGTCGGCTTCCAGACCAGGAACCCCGTCCATCGGGCGCACGAGTACATCCAGAAGAGCGCGCTCGAGACAGTTGACGGGCTCCTCTTGAACCCCCTCGTCGGTGAGACCAAGTCAGACGACATCCCGGCCGACGTCAGGATGAGGTCCTACGAGGTGATCCTTGACAGGTACTACCCCGAGGACAGGACCATGCTCGCGGTGTTCCCCGCCGCAATGCGCTACGCGGGACCGAGGGAGGCCATCTTCCACGCCATCTGCCGGAAAAACTACGGCTGCTCGCACTTCATCGTGGGCCGCGACCACGCCGGCGTCGGAAGTTATTACGGGACCTACGACGCCCAGCACATCTTCGAGGAGTTCGAGCCGGAGGAACTAGGCATCACCCCGCTCTTCTTCGAGCACGCCTTCTTCTGCAAGGAGTGCGGCGGCATGGGCTCCTCCAAGACCTGCCCCCACGATCCTGACTCGCACGTCTTCCTCTCCGGCACCAAGGTGCGCGAGATGCTCTCCAGGGGCGAGTACCCGCCGCCGGAGTTCTCCCGCCCAGAGGTGATA
>DASUPX010000432.1:0-4872 GCA_036280905.1 Rubrobacter sp.
CTTCCCTCCCCCGCTCCTGCCGAACGAGGTCACGAACGCCGACTGGGTCCTCCTCACCCACCACCACGTAGACCACACGGACCCGGGGACGGTCCTGCCGCTCTCGGCGGCCTCGCCGGAGGCCCGCTTCGTCGCCCCCTCCCCCGCCCGCGACACGCTCGTCGAGGCCGGCCTGGACGCCGGACGCGTCGTCGTGCCCGGGGTCGGGGAGCCGATGGAGGCCGCCGGGGCCACCGTCACGGCGGTGCCCTCGGCCCACACGGAGCTCGAGTACGACCCGGAGCGCGGCTACACGTACCTCGGGTACGTCATCGAGTGGAACGGCGTGACCGTCTACCACGCGGGCGACACGGTGATCTACGACGGCCTCATCGAGACGCTCTCGGCCTGGAAGATAGACGTGGCCTTCGTCCCGATCAACGGCCGCGACTACTTCAGGACGGCGCAGAACATCCTAGGCAACACGGACTTCCGGGAGGCCGCCCAGCTAGCCGAAACCCTGGACTTCGGCCTGATCGTGCCGACCCACTACGACCTCTTCGCTTTCAACGGCGCCGACCCGGGCCACTTCGTGAGCCACCTCTACGACCTGAACCCGATGCGCCGCCACAAGCTG
Source organism: Rubrobacter sp. (assembly GCA_036280905.1). Taxonomy (GTDB): domain Bacteria; phylum Actinomycetota; class Rubrobacteria; order Rubrobacterales; family Rubrobacteraceae; genus Rubrobacter_D. Next base: position 617 of record DASUPX010000432.1, read on the forward strand.
CTGCTCCCCGGCGAGCTCCTCTACTTCGCGAAGGACGCAATATAGGGGCGGTTTGCGGGGGCTCGATCTTCCGCAAACCGAAGCTTCGGGCCCAGGACTGGAGGTCCTAAGGCGAGGTCGCGCACGCGACGCGCGCGCGACAGGGGTTTCTGGTCTTCATGGTTCGACCGACGCGGAAAAGCTCCGGGGCGTTCCACGGAACGCCTTTAGGCAACCTCTGGTCTTTGGCCGACCGCCGAAAGCTTACAGCGTTCGCAGGGGAATCCTGCAAACCTAGCGTCCGGAGCGGGGCGCGAGCCAGTCGCGGACCCTGGGCCAGAGCCGCGCGGCGCCGGGCCCGACGAGCATGCCCACGTGCCCGGCGTCCAGGGAGACGGACTCCTTGTCCTTGCTGCCGGCGAGGGCGGTGGTGGCCTCCGTCTGGGAGGGCGGAACTACGTAGTCCCACCTGCCCGAGACGTTGAGCACGGAGCTTCGAATGTTCGAGAGGTCCACCCTGCGCCCGCGGAGCTTCACCTGTCCCCTGACGAGCCCGTCGCGCTGGTAGAAGTCCCGCACCCACCTCCGGAAGGTCTCGCCGGGGAAGGGCGCCGCGTCGTCCACCCACCGGCTGACCGCCAGCCAAGAGCGGAACGAGACGTCCCGCCGGGCCTGCGCCCGGACCTCGCGCAGAGCCGCATCATAAAATCCGAAGCCGCCGGCCCGGGCCGCCGCGCCGACAGCGCCCGCCTGCAGCGAGGCCGCCGTGTTGATAAACGAGCTGGCGAGGTCCGTTGGCAGGTTCCCGAAAACCAGCGGCACGACCGCCGGGTCGAAGAAGGCGCCGCCGCTGCGGCTCGCGTGCGTCCAGAGACCCAAGGGTCCGGGGTCCCGCGGGGCGAACTCCGTGGGCGCCGAGAGCAGGACCAGGTTCTCGACGGATCCCCCCGGAAACAGCGCGGCGTACATGGCGGACAACGTCCCGCCCTGGGACTGCCCGAGGAGGCTTACCCCTTCCGCCCCGGAGACCTCGACGACCTTCTCGACCGCCCCGTGCATGTAGTCCAGCACGAAGTCCTCCAGCGACAGGTTCGCGTCCTCGGCGCCGGAGATCCCGAAGTCCAGCATGTAGACGTCGAAGCCCTCCCCCACCAGGTACTCCACCAGGCTGTTGCCGAGTACGAGGTCCAGAACGTAGGGCTTGAGCACGAACCCGTAGACCAGCAACACCGGCACCGGGCGCCTCTCCCCCACGGCCGCCCCGTTGGCCTCCGCCGGGCGCCGGTAGCGGTAGAGCCTGGCCTTGTTCCTGCTCCAGACCACCTCCCTCGGCGTCGCCCCCGCCTCGGCCCCTATCTCCTGCAACAGCACGTGCGTGCCCGTCGCGTACTTCCGGGCACGGATCGTCTCCGGCCCGTCGTAGTTGCAGATGCCGAACGGCCCGAGGCCCAGGCCAACGCCCGGCCCTCCCCCGTTTCGCGATTGCCCGACCCCGCCTCGACGGGGACTGTGCCGGATCACACCGGGCCGCCCATCCGCCGCCCGAGACCACCGCTAACCCTGTACTCGCCCTCCGCCACGCCAGACCCTCCGGGAAAATCTTCGAGATGCTCTTTGCGTTAACTGCATTCTACATATATGTGTTGTTGGCAAGCTCTGGCATGGGGAGCCGGGCCTGCCTCTCGGGTTCGCCCGCCCTCACAGGCCCGACTGGGGCGACTTGCGGAGGGGGGCGCCGACCTCGTGGAGGTGATGCAGGATCTCCCGGTAGGACTGGAGGACGCTGGTCTCGTGGTAGTCGATGGCGTGCTGGCGGCAGAAGTCTCTGACGATAGCCTGCGCCTCCCGCAGCTTGTTTCGGGGAAGCCTGGGGAAGAGGTGGTGCTCTATCTGGTAGTTGAGGCCGCCGTACCAGAAGTCGGTGATCGGGTGCGCCGTGACGTTGCGGCTGGTCAGGACCTGGCGGTGGAGAAAATCCACCTCGCTGTCCCGTTCCAACGTGGGCATGGCCTTGTGGTTGGGCGCGAAGACCGAGACCATGAACAGGCCGAACAACCCGCGGTGGACGGCGACGAACAGCAGGGCCTGCAGCGGTTCCAGAAACAGGAACAGCCCGCCGAAGTACAGCGCGAAGTGGGCCACGATGAGGGAGGCCTCGGTCAGCGGGCGCCGCGCCTTCTTGCCCGCCAGGAACTCCACGCTGCTGCGGAGCATGCTGATCGATTGCAGCAGCGAGAGCGGGAAGATCAGGACCGCCTGGTACTTCACGACGAACCGGGCGAACCCCCGCTTCTCGAAGGCCTGCTCCTCCTCGAAGGCGAGCAGCGGGATGTCCACGTCGGGATCCACGTCCATCTGGTTCGGGTGGCCGTGGTGGTCGTTGTGCTTGTCGATCCACCACTGGCGGCTCACGCCGAGCAGCAGGTTACCGAGGATCAGGGTCGCCCAGTCGTTCTTCCAGGGGGCGCGGAACGAGAACTGCCGGTGCCCGAAGTCGTGGGCGAGGAAGCTGATCTGGACGAAGACGAAGGCCAGGTAGACGGCGTTGGCGAGCTGGAGCCAGGTGTTGTCGAGGATCGGCAGCAGGGCCAGGCCCACCGCCAACAGGAGAGCGTTGAGCGCGATCTTGCCGCCGAAGTAGGCCGGCTGGCGGTCGAGCAGCCCCTCCTCTTTCACGAGCCGCTTCAACTCGGCGTAAGGGTTGGCCTCGTGACGACGGCCGGTCTGGGGTGACGCGTCTAATGTCATTCGTTGTGTTCCTTTCCGGCCGGGGCAACGCTCCGGCGGTTCCATCACAGGCGGCGAACCCGAAAATCCGACGAGCCGGACCGCCTCGGAGGAAGAACCGCGTGCGAGCTCCTAAACGCTGCGGACAGCGTCACGGAATATAGCCTGCCCGCACCCCCACGGAAGTAATCTGGATCAACATCGAAGAAAGATGTGTCGAAATATGTAGCGAACGGCGGACACATCGCGGCCGGAGGAGCACTAAAGATACGAAACGCACGCTACACATTTCAGTACATTTTCGGCCCGCCACGGTCAGATCCCCCGTCATCCGGGGTATAGTCTATTAACAGCAATCTGTGGGGCGCTTTCGTGCGTGTCGTTTCGTATCGGTTTCCCGCAAGTTAGGAGCGTACGAACGTGCGCATACTTGTCACCGTGAAGCCCCAGATGTACCGCGAGACGATGGCGCTCACCCTCCACGAACACCGTCCCGACGCCGAGGTGATGATCGCGCCCGCCGAGTCCCTGGACGGGGAGGTGACCAGGTTCAGGCCGCACCTGCTCGTGCGCAACGACGACGACGGGGCCGGTCCGGAGTCGTTGAACGCCATCGCGTGCCGGATCGAGATCCTGTACACCGACAGCATGGGCGCCAGGATCGACCTAAACGGGCGGATCTCGGAGATAGAGGACATATGCGTGGACGACCTGCTCCGGATCCTCGACGAGGTGGAAGGGCTTACCTCTGTGGAGATCGCGGAGTAACCCGGCTCGCTTCCCGGGCTACGCCCCCCTCTCGGCGTCTTCTTCCTCCGTGATCTCGCGCACCGTGATCCAATCCTCGGCCAGGGCCTTCCTCGCGGCCTCGCCGCGGGAGCCGACCCCCATCTTGCCGTAGGTGTTGGAGAGGTGGCGCTTGACGGTTCCCTCCGCCAGGTACACCCGGTCTGCTATCTGGCGGTTGGAGAGGCCGCGGGCCGCCAGGAGCAGGATCTCGAGCTCGCGGACGGAGAGCACCTCCGAACCCGCCTCCGACTCTTCTAGCAGCGTCGTCGGCATGCCCACCACCACGTTGCCGGTGTCGGGGGCGAAGGCCGCCGCGCGGATGGCGCCCACGAGCTGGGTCGTGGAGGCGCTCTTGAGCACGTAGCCGCTGGCCCCGAGCCTCAAGAACTCGCGCATCATGCGCGGGTCCTCGAACATGGTCACGATGATGACCTTCGGCGCCGGCTCGACCTCGCGCATCTTGTCGAGGGCCTCTTTGGCCTCGCCTAACGGCATCTGCACCTGCATGATTACCACGTCGGGCTTCTTCTCGCGGGCAAGGGCGACGGCGCCCGCGTCGTTGGTCGTCGCCCCGACCACCTCGAGCCCCCCGTAGGATGTCAGGAGCCTCGACAGCCCGTCGCGGAACAGGGTGTGGTCGTCGGCCAGGAGCACCGTTGTCATGCGGCCCTCCATCTTCTAACCCGAACCACCGAAGATCATGGGCTTCTCCAGGGTTACGGCTCCTCCCCACCGCGCGGCAGCTTCGAACGTTCCGACCA
>DASUPX010000433.1:0-4477 GCA_036280905.1 Rubrobacter sp.
GGCGATCAGCTGGTTCATGGAGGCCGCAAACGCGCACCCCACGCTTGCCAGCGTGAAGATCAGGATGCCGAGGACGAAGACCAGCCGGTGGCCGAACCGGTCGCCGAGCGAGCCGCCGACCAGGATCAGGGTGGCAAGCAACAGCGCGTAGGCCTGGACCACCCACTGGGCCGTCGCGAGGGTGGTCCCGAGATCGTTCTGGATGGAGGGCAAAGCCACGTTGGCGACGGTTCCGTCGATAAAGGCCATGCTGGAGCCTATGATGGCCGCGGCGATGATCCAACGCTCCGCGACCTCGGCGTCGGGGTCGTCATGCCGGGCGAACGGTATGTGGTGGTGGTGAACTTCGTGTGGATGCTCGCCTATGTTACCCACGTCTGACCCCGTTTATTCTGCGGCGCTCACCCGTTCTATGCTCGACCAGGGCAGGAACTCGTAGGCCGTCGGGTCACCGCTTGGGTCCCTGGAATCGAGGAGCAGGCCGTTCTCACTGTGGTCACAGACGTAGCCCTTCAGGTCGTTGCCGGTCCTGGCCGAGACCGTGACCAGGCTACCGCGGCCAAAAAAGTGCGACATCTGCGGCGCATCATCCCGCATACCATCTACGTTTCCGGTCTCCTCACGTTCCACGGCGTCTCCTTAACGTGTCGCTTGGGCACACAACAGGGTACAGCACGCTCCGGCCTGCGGCCCGCGCGGCGCGCTCGAAGCGGTCAGTAGCCTCGCTTTCGGAGCTGCGCTCGTGTCCCTCGGGGGTGGTCGAGACAGGATTGTCCCGGGGGTCAACGTGAGGACAGCCGTTGCAGCAGGAGGTCTCGGACCTCCTGCCAGTGGTGGAAACCGTGAACGTCGGTTCTGCGGGCCACGAGGTCACGATTCCACGGCTGTATCCGTGTCGCCGCCCAAAGGTCGGCGTCGGCGACCCGCTCTATGGTGTCTGGCCTGTCGTCTATGAGGCCGAAAGCCTTCAGGTCGCGGATGATCTCCAGCTTGTCACCTGTGGTGACGGTCAGCCCAACATCTGGTCCGAAGAGGTCAGCCAGCCAGGGATGCAGGCGGGAGGTCATGGTCTCCGGGTCGTTGTGGGTTACGAAATGTATCCCGATGCCGAACTCTTCCCGCAGGGCACGCAGAGCCTCGGGGGCGCCGGGGTACGGTTCCCTCTCGCGGATGCGGGCGGGGTCGAAGACGCGGTCGAAGACGCGGGTGGTGGTCTCTTCGCCGTAGGCGTCGAGGAGGTGGGTCCAGGTGGTAACCTCCTTTACGTCCAGCTCCTCGCCCGTGTGCTCCAGCACCGCCGCGCAGATCCACGCGCCCGTGTCCCAGATGGTCGAATCGACGTCCACGCAGAGGGTCGGCATTCTCGGCATCACGAACCTTTGACGCTACTCGACGGGCCGGGGACAGAACTGCTGTCTGGCCTGGCCCAGGGTATTGCGTGTCGTGGTGGGCTCACGGCGCTATCAACTCCTCTATCGGGATGGCTTCGGTCAGCCCCGAGGCAGGGTCTATTACGGCGTAGTCGGCCCCGGCTTCGCGGGCAACGAGGGCGTGGCGCCTGAGGCCGTCTCTGTCTTCGATGGTCCCGTGGGCGTCGGGCAGGTCGAGGTGGGCGGCCATCGCGCGGAACTCGCGGGCCTTCTCTCGTGAGCTGAACAGGGCAGCCACCAGCACTTCCCCGCTGTCGACCTCAACGGAGATCAGGGGCGCCTCTCCCCGCTCGTCGGAGATCATATACAGCGGGTAGGGGATCTCCCCAGCCGACTCCCGCGCCTTCTGCGCAACATCTGCGGAGTGGAACAGGCCGGCCCCACTCTCGGAGACGACGAGCAGGAAGTCTGCTCCGGAGAGCGCAAAATCCTCCACCGATCCCCAGTCCGGAAGCTGCCTCGGGTCCAGGTTGGAGAGGCTCTCCATCCCGTGCGCGGCTGCGCCCGTGGAGAACTCCCCGGCCAGCTCCCTGTCGGAGAACAGGACGCCGACAAGGGCGCCTTCGCCTCCGACCTCGGTCTCCTGGAACACGTCTTCTCCCCCCGGCTCAACGAGCTTGAACAGTGGCGGGCGGGGGAGGTCTTCAAGGGCCAGCTCGGGCGTCATCTCATCCATAATCCTCCGCCCGGTTGGCCAGGTCTTTGGCCGAGCCTCGCGGGAAGAACGTGGCCACTACGAGGGCAAGGAGGCCGAAGAACAGAAGCACCCAGAACGCCGGGCTGAGCGAGGCTGCGAGGGCGCCTGACAACTCCGAGTAGGCGGCATCGGGGATGCGGCTGCGCACGGCGGGTTGCAGCAGGGCGTTCGGGTCGGAGAGCAGCCTCCCGAGGCCCTCGTCCCCCCCGGCGGCCCTGTCCACGGCGGCCCTGTAGCGCTCCCCGAGCGAGGCGTTCAGCAAGGCGCCCATCACGGCGACCCCGAGCGAGCCTCCTACGGTGCGGAAGAACACCACCGAGGAGGTGGCCACGCCACGGCGGTGCCAGGGGACCGCATTCTGCACGCTGACCAGGTAGCTCGTGCTGGAGAAGCCGAGGCCGAGCCCTATCACCACAACGGCAACCACCACGTAGGTGAGGGAGGTTCCACCATCCATCGGCACGCAGAGCGCGGACCCGAGCGCGAGCAGGGCCGATCCGAGCAACAGCATCGCCCGGTACCCGGTCATCAACAGCAACCTCCCCCCGACGAAAGACCCCACGGGCCACCCGATAGAGAGCGAGGCAACCGCCGCGCCGGCGGTCAGCGCCGTGCCGCCCAGGGCCCCCTGCACGAACAACGGCACGTACACCGAGACGCCAAGCAGCACGCCGCCCATGGCAACGTTCCCGAGGGAGGACACAGCGATGATCCTCTCCGAGAAGAGGTCGAGCGGAACCACAGGGTCGGCCGCCCGACGCTCGACCGCCACGAAGAGGGAGAGCACGATCAGCCCCCCCAGGAAGAGGGCCAGGGTCGCCACGGACAATCCTCCCCCAAGCAGCGCGAGCAGGACCGCGACGAGCCCGCCAGCCAGGAGGACGGTGCCCAGGTAGTCCTGGCTGCGCTCACGACGGTCGAAGGACTCGGTCAGGGTCGCGGCGAGGAGGACGGCGGCGACTATGCCGAAGGGCACGTTCACGTAGAACACCCAGCGCCATGAGACGAGGTCGGTTATAAAGCCGCCGACCGCCGGCCCGACCACAGCCGAGATCCCCCAGACCGCCCCGAAGAGACCCTGAACCCGGGCCCTCGTCTCCAGCTCGAAGATGTCCCCCATGATGGTTACGGCCACGGGCTGCACGGCCCCTGCCCCGAGGCCCTGAAGGGTGCGGAAGAGGATAAACGCCCCCATGCTCTGAGAGGTGCCGGCGAGCACGCTGCCGAGCAAGAACAGGGAGATGCCAGCCAGGTACACCGGCTTCCTGCCGTGCGTGTCCGAGAGCTTGCCGAAGATGGGCCCCGTCACCGTCGCCGCGAGCAGGTAGGAGGCAAAAGCCCACGGGTAGAGCTCCAGTCCGCCAAGCTCCCCGATAACCGTCGGCATCGCCGTCCCAACCACGGTCGAGTCGAGAGCGGCCAGAAACGTCCCGACGAGCGTGGCAAGCGTTATGAGAATCTTGCGTCTCCTGCTCAAACCCAAAGAAACAGCCCTCTTCCGCTACCATGCCCTGTTCGAGGCGCGATCTTACCATCGCCGCCTCGGCCAGAAGGTTAGCCCGCCCAGAAGCATCGCGCAGTAAAGCACGCTACGGCCCTGCGGGCCTCCGCTTGTCAGCACACTGCGGCCTGTCGGCCTCCGTTTGTCAGCACGCTCGGGCTGACGCCTTCGCTTGTCAGCTCGCTTCGCCTGGCTCGCTTTCAGCCAGATCCCGCTGCGGCCTTCACCCTTCCGCTTCAACGATTCGATGCTCGAGAAAGGTGGGTAGTCGAAGCCACTGTTGCGAACCGAGACGACCAGCCGAAAGCGAGGCGAAGCCGAAGCGTTGCCGACAAGCGAGACCCGCAGGGTCGAAGCGTGCTGACAAGCGAGGGCGTTAGCCCGAGTGTGCTGACAAGCGTAGGCGAAGCCGGAGCGTGCTCTAGATAAGAGACTTGGGTCTGACGAGTTGCTGGACCACGGAGACCAGGTTCTCGTCGGTGAAAGGCTTCCTAAGGACGCGTACGGAGCCCTGGGTGCGTTCGGCCAGGGTCTTGGCTGCCGGGTCTTTCTTGGCCGCGGTGAGGACGACGGGGATCTTCTGAGTCTTGGGCATGGCCTTGAGGCAGTGGCACGTCTCGACGCCGCTCAGTTGGGGGATGGAGACGTCCATTATTATGAGGTCGACCTTGCGGGTTAGTGCTTCCTGCAATGCCGTGCGACCGTCGGTGGCCGAGACCACGCGGAAGCCAGCGTTCTTCAGCGCTCTGGCAGAGCGTTGGAGCTCTGCTGGGTCGTCGTCTGCGACCATGATGGTTGGCCTACGGTCCACGGCGATAGATTTTACACCCATTTCACGCTTCGGGCGAG
>DASUPX010000434.1:0-3114 GCA_036280905.1 Rubrobacter sp.
GATCGGCTCCGGCGGGTTCGTGTGGGCCCGGATCAGCGTGATCTCGGCCGCGTAAAGGCCGCCCAGGTCCGCGGCTAGTCCGGCGGCGCGATCGGCGCTCTTCGAGCCGTCGTCGCCCACGATCACCTTCGCCGGCGGCCAGGCACCCTCGCCGCCTCGGATAACGAGGACCGGGCACCGCGCGTGGTGGATGATGCCCTCGGAGACACTTCCGAGCAGGATGCGTCCGATGGGACCGAGGCCACGGCTACCCAGAACCAGCAGTCCCGGCCGCAGTTCGTCGCAGAGGTCGAGGATGGCGTCTATCGGTGGACCCTGCAGGAGGTGGGGCTCGGCGACGGTGACGCCGGAGGCCTCGATCGCGTCCACCTCGGAGGCGAGTACTCTCCTCGCCTCCCGCTCGTCGAGATAGGAGTAGTCGGTCCAGGCCACGGAGGGATAGCCGAGCCCTGTGATGTGGTGGCGCCACGCGTGGGCGACGTGCAACTCGGCCCTCGTCCTGGCGGCGAGGTCCGCGGCCGCCCGGCCGGCGAGCCTCGCGTCCTCCGAGCCATCCGTGGCCAACAGTATTCTGTTCGGCCGTATGATCGTGTTGTTCGGTTCGTCCATCTCCCTGACCCTTTCATGCTCCGTGGCCGTGGCCACCCATGCCTATCCATCCAGCAGGCCAGCCTCGCGCGCCCGGGCGAGAGCCTCGAGTTGCGAGTGGGCTCCGAGCGCCAGAAGGAGCGCCCTTATGTGGTTGCGTACCGTGGCCTGCGAGAGGTAGAGCTCTCGGCCGATCTCGCCCGCCGACTTGCCGGATGCAAGCAGCCCGAGGATCTCGGCCTGCCGGGGTGTGAGCGCCGGAGCGTCCCTATCTCGGCGCACGGCACGCTTCTCTCGGGTGTCCTGGCGTGAGTGCCTGACCACGTAGCGGGCCATCTCGAGCGTCTCGTGGGCTGCCCGCACATCGCGCATCAGGCCAACCAGATAGGGTCCCCTATCGGTAGGCACGGCGAGGCTGCTCACGCCGACCCAACGCTCCCCTCCTGACCGGGTGAACACACGCACCTCGTAGTCGTTGGCGGGCTGCCCGGCCCTGGCGAGCCTGACGGCCGAGCACACGCGGGCGCAGAAGGAGGTTCCGTCCTCACCCTCGCCGCTCAGTACCTCGTAGCAGTGTCTATCGACCATCTCTTCGGCGAGGAGCCCGGTCAACGACTCGGCCCTGGCGTCCCAGTAGACGATGTGGCACTCCGGGTCCACGATGAAGACGGCGTCCGCCGTGATGGCGCTCGCCACGCCTTCGAGGAACCCGGGAAGCCCTGCCATCGTGGCGGTGTCGGGCTTCTGTCTCGTACTCGTGGAGAGCTCCATAACCCCGTCCCTTCTCCTCGGTTGCCGCGGCCTTCTCATGAACCTTATGATGGTCCGGACCGGGGTCCGCGTCGTGGGCAGGGCTAACCATCTTCGGCAGGGACTTGCGCCTACAGGGAGCTGGGCAAAATTACCCACGCTGCTTCAAAGGCCCCGGTAGCCGGGGTCGCCTGCGGAGGAAGCGTCGAAGTAAAGCTTCGCCGCTAGCGCTCTGGTCGAACCACGAGAACGGGGCAGTGGGCGTGGCGCACCACCGAATCCGATACGCTTCCCATCACGGCACGCCTCACGGCCCCGATACCCCGGCTACCCACCACTATCATGTCGGCGCCCAGATCCTCGCCCGCCCGTACTATCTCTACATCGGGCCTGCCGAGGACGAGACGCCCCTCGACGTCCGTGCTCGTCTCGGCGCTCAGGCGGGTTGCCTCCTGTTCGGCGAAGGTGCGGGCCTGATGCTTGGTGTTCCCCCACGTGTCCTGGGCAAGACGGGAGGGGTAGGGCGTGACCAGCGACAGGGCGACGAGTATGGTGAGCTCCGATCCGGTCGTGGCCGCGATCTCGGCCGCCACCTCCGAGGCGGACTCGGCTCCCTCGGAGCCGTCGTTGGCGAGCAGGATCTTGCCGGGTAGTCGACCACTACCCCGGACCACCAGCACGGAGCTGTGCGCGTGGCGAACGACGCCGTTCGAGACGCTACCGATAAGGGCGCGCCTCAAGGGTCCTAGCCCGCGGCTGCCGACGACCGTAAGCCCGGCCCCGATCTCCTCGGCTAGCCGCACGATCTCGGCCTCAGGTTGTCCCATCTTGCCGTGGGCACGCGTCACTTCGTGGCCGGTTTCCTTTATCTTCGCCGATTCCCGATCGGCCTTCGCCTGCGCATCTTTCTCCGCTTGCCCGCGAACGAGTTCGGAGAACTCGGCGTCTGCAGAGGACCACGCGTTGACGTATGCCTCGGGCACGGGCTCCACGTAGACCACGTGCAGCTCCGCGCCGTGCCTGCCGGAGAGCTCCGCGGCCATCTCCGCGGCCCGCTGGGCCTGCGCGGATCCATCTGTCGCCAGCAACACCCTCGTCGGAAACATCGCCATCGCTTCCTCCTCTCATCCTATCCCCGTCGCCGCCCACCGACCCCATCTCATCAGGGGTGGCACTACGGCCTGACCGCGGTAGCGCCTCGACCTGCGAAACGCCGCGAAGAAGTACAGCAACTCTCCGCCGGTCAGCTTCTCGTAGCCATCCCGCTCGCTCTCTGCCGACGCTGTACCAGAAACGTAATGCAGGGGCTGCCGCAGGGCCTGATCACCATGGGCCAAGTCCATGATCAAATCTAGCCAGGTTTTCCTCTCGGGCCGCCACCTGTTGGAGACCTCTGCTCCACATCTGATGTGGAGCAGAGGTTCTGAGCTGCACGCCCCAACTATCGGCGTGTTAGAATTTTTGGGCAGGAAAGGGCCGCCAGGCAGCGTTCCTCGGAGATGTCTTCAACGTGACGATCCTTGACGTGCAAAGAGCGTCTACTACTTACGAACGGTCTTGTCGTGCCGCCGAACGGGCCCCGTCTGCTCCAGGTTCCGCTGCAGGGCTCTGCCGGTGAGCGAACGCCTGGACAGAGGATGGCCCGAGCGCCGGGCTGAGGATAGAAACGACACCCCCGACCAGGTGACGTCCATTCTCGAGAGCATCTCCGATGGTTTCTTCGCCGTCGATGAGGACTGGCGATTTACTTACGTGAACGCCAGGGCTGAGGAGCTC
>DASUPX010000435.1:0-3525 GCA_036280905.1 Rubrobacter sp.
GTCCCGTTGAGGTCCTGCGCAACTTGCGCGGTCTGCTGGCCGAGGGCGGCACCGTCCTGCTAGCGGACGAGCGTGCGGCCGACACCTTCGCCGCACCCGGAGACGAGGTCGAGCGGCTGCTCTACGGCTGGAGCGTTCTCCACTGCCTGCCCGTCGGCATGTCCGAGCAGCCCTCGGCCGCAACCGGAACCGTGATGCGCGCCGAGATCCTGCGCCGGTACGCCACCGAGGCAGGCTTCGCCGAAGTGGAGATCCTGCCCATCGAGAACGATTTCTGGCGGTTCTACAGGCTGAGACCGTAGACTCTTCGGGTTACGGTTTCCGCGCCGTGCGGTCGTGGGGCGCAGGTGGGCGTTCCGCGAACCGGTCTGGTTTGCCTCTTTCTGCTTGCCACGCTCCATCCGTCTCGCCCTCACGTACATGGCGTAGAATAGGCGTTCTCGTAAGCCATGCGTAAAGGACCATCTTCTATGCCCGACGTAACTATTCTAGGTGCCGGACTTGCCGGGAGCGAGGCTGCCTGGCAGGCGGCCGAGCGCGGCTGTTCGGTGGAGCTGTGGGAGATGCGTCCCGCCAGGGAGACGCCAGCCCACCGCACAGAGCACTTCGCGGAGCTGGTCTGCTCGAACTCCCTTGGAAACCTCTCTCTGACCACCGCTTCCGGGCTGCTCAAAGAGGAGTTGCGGCGGCTTGGGTCGGTGATCCTGGGTTGCGCCGAAGCCAACTCGGTGCCGGCCGGCGGCGCCCTCGGGGTTGCCCGTGAGGACTTTCCACGCGCCGTCACCGAGACGGTCCACGCCCACCCAAACATCGAGGTCGTCCGCAAGGAGGCCACGGAGATCCCCGAGGGCCCGACCGTGATCTCGACCGGCCCGCTGACCTCGGACGCGCTGGCGGAAGAGATAGAGGCCATCTCGGGGGAGAGGCTCTACTTCTACGATGCGGCGTCTCCCATCATCCACCGCGACTCGCTGGATGAGGCGGTGATCTACCGCGCCTCCCGCTACGGTAAGGGGGAGGCAGCTTACCTGAATTGTCCCATGACCGAGGAGCAGTACTACGCCTTCGTACAGAACGTGGCGACCGCCGAGCTCAGCCCCATAAAAGACTTCGAGGAGGACCTGTATTTCGAGGGATGCCTCCCAGTCGAGACCATAGCCCGCCGGGGCGCCGAGACCCTGCGCTTCGGCCCGATGAAGCCGGTAGGCCTTCCCGACCCAAGCACCGGTGAGATCCCCTACGCCGTGGTGCAACTGCGCCAGGACGACGCGGAGGGTCACCTGTACAACATCGTGGGCTTCCAGACGCGCCTGAAGTGGGGCGAGCAGCGTCGCGTCTTCCGTACCATCCCCGGCCTCGAAAGCGCCGACTTCGCCCGCATGGGCGTCATGCACCGCAACACGTATCTGCCGTCCAACCAGATCCTCGAAGCGACCATGCGCATAAGGGAGCACCTGAGCGGCAAGCCCCTGTTCTTCGCCGGCCAGCTCACCGGCGTCGAGGGTTACGTGGAGAGCACGGCCATGGGCCATATCGCTGGCACCAACGCGGCGAGGGTCGCGAGGGGAGAGGCGCCTGTGACCCTGCCGCGAGGCACGATGATGGGCGCGCTTGCCCACTACATAACGACCAAGGAAGGCACCCTCCAGCCCATAAACTCCAACTGGGGCCTCGTCCCGGCAGTCCCCAAGAAGGAGAACGGCAGGCGCCTGGGCAAACCAGAGCGCAGGGAGCGCCAGGCGAACGCGGCCCTCGCCGTGCTCGACGCGTTCATGCACGAGGGCGCCAGGGCAGCCGTGTAGCGGTCCGGGAGGGGGATATGGATCAGACGCCACCCGATCGGGCCCCGGCTGGCACCGGGGGCCCGCACCTCGTGGGTCCTGGCGACGGGAAAGTCGTGGACCTCAGGTCCCTGGGCGTCAGGTTTATGGTCAGGAGCGAAGAGTCCGGCGGGGGGTTCTCGCTGGTGGAACACCCTATCCCCCCACGGACGCTGGCTACCCCGCTTCATCGCCACGCCAACGAGGACGAGTACAGCTACGTACTGGAGGGTCGCATGGGCGCGCAGCTCGGCGACGACGTCGTCATCGCGGAAGAGGGCACCCTCGTCTTCAAGCCCCGCAACCAGTGGCACGCCTTCTGGAACGCCGGTGATGAGCCGTGCCGCATACTGGAGATCATCTCCCCTGGCGGTTTTGAAAGACTCTTCGAAGAGACGGCGGAGCCCCGCAATACGGCGGACCCACCCCTCGACGTCCGCTACGGCGTGGAGTTCGACTTCGAGAGCGTAGTACGCCTCTGCCGGGAACACGGCCTCGTCTTCCCCGATGAGTAGAAGAGACGATAGTGCCCGGTTCTTCGCACCCGTCATTACCGCGGAAACGGGAACCCACGAAGGGCCAAAATCGCGGGTAACACGTTGACGTTCATCCCGACCTGGTATTAGTCTATAGCCCGTGGGGAGCGCGGATACTCGGGAGGACGGTTACGTTGGCGAGCAGGATACTCCCCGATCCAGAAGCAGGATCTGTAGGGATCTGGAGTACGGAAACGGCGCCTTCGGGGCGGGACCGGGCTAGGAGAGTAGGATGCGGGATCTCCTCCTTCTGCTGGTCGCTATAGTTGCGGCGGTGGGCTGCGCCTACTACTACGTGGCTGCCGTGCTCGACGGTCATCGGGCTCTGTCCAGGTCGGCTGTCCTTGCCTTCTTCATCTTCAGCCTGATCGTGGCCATCTATATCAGGCGCGTTCTCTGGTGAGCGCGGCCATCCTGTTCGCCCTTGCCATCTCCGTGTGCGCGGCGGTCGTCGCAACCCTCCTCATAACGACCTGGCGCCACGAAGACCTGGTCCTGACCACGGTGGTCGCCTTCGTTCTCCTCCCCGTGCTCATCCTCGCCATTATGGCCTGGCAAGAGGCCATATAGGGACCTTGCCATGACGAAGCTAACGCTAGAGTCTGGGGTGCTCCGGGTCGCGTCGGCTTTCCCCGACCCTCCGTTCGAGGTTGAGAACGATGGCGATCAGACCGGCTTCGACAGGGAGCTGATGCGTCTGATCTGTGACCATCTCGGGCTGGCGTTGCGCCCTGTGCCGTACGGCGGAGACGACTTCGAAGGTATCTTCGAGGGCCTTGGGGACGGAAGCTACGATGCCGTTATTTCGGGCACCACCATCACGCCCGAACGCGAACGGAAGGCCCTATTCTCCGCGCCCTACTTGCAGTTCGACCAGGGCCTGGCCGTAAACGTGAGGCGTAACCCGGGGGTCAGATCCTCGGACGACCTGCGCGGCATGGTCGTTGGCATCCAGGTCGGCAATACTTCGGACCTCGTGGCCCGCGAGCTACTGGCCAGGGGCGCCATAGGGGATATCAAATATTATCCCTACCACGGCATCCTCGATGCCCTCGATGATCTGTCCGCGGGGCGCGTCGGGGCGCTTATCAAGCTGTTCCCGGTCTTGTCGTGGCTGGTAAAGGACCGCGAGGGGCTCGCCGTGATAGATCAGTTCCCCACCCACGAGA
>DASUPX010000436.1:0-2718 GCA_036280905.1 Rubrobacter sp.
CTGTCCTTCCTGAAGGTCCTCCGGGGATGACCCGCGGACGATAGCTCCCTCAAATGGCCCTGAAATCTCGTAAGGGAATCTGCATTCCGTTACGAGTTCGGGACTGGAAGCTCGCCGCAAAGCCCAAAACGGGGCGTAAGGCGAGCAACAAGAAGCCGGGGCACATTGGAGCGTAGAATGCCTGGGTAAGCAGACCTGAAGCAGTTTCGTCACTCTGGATCTACCAGTT
Source organism: Rubrobacter sp. (assembly GCA_036280905.1). Taxonomy (GTDB): domain Bacteria; phylum Actinomycetota; class Rubrobacteria; order Rubrobacterales; family Rubrobacteraceae; genus Rubrobacter_D. The sequence goes on from DASUPX010000436.1 coordinate 230, forward strand.
GAAGATCTACCTGCGCGAGGTCAGTCCGATGATCTGGAGGCGGCTACTGGTGAGTGACGACACTACGCTGTTGGAGCTGCATGAGATCATCCAGCTCGCGATGGGCTGGGAGGGCTATCGCTTTTGGACCTTTTCGATCAAGGCAGGAAGTACGGCCACGCCTACGGCGCGGCTCTCGGGAAGGAGACCTACGAAAGCACGCTTCTCGGTCTCGGATTGCGCCTGCGCGAGAGGCTCCTCTACATCGCCCTCGCCAGGAGGAGGGTCGACGTCCTCCTGGCCATGATCCGAGACGAGAAGAGGTTCGCACCCCGTCAGGGCTTGACATCATCATAGAGATTCCTCCCGTAAACATCCCGTACCGAACGGATGGTCACGGTCTCCATCAGCGTGTGCCTCCTGTCGGCTGGTTTGACTGGATCCTCATGTCGGGCGCGCGCCGACTGCACCGTCCCACGGCCGCACCTACGCAAGCCGCCGAGAAGCCGCTCCGACGATCATCCTCCTTCGTGCGCGTCTGCATGGTCCCCAACCGTCACCCCCAGCAGTTGCTCGTACACTTTCACAGTGGCGCTCGTGTCCTCGTGCCCGTAACCAGCGGCGCGGGCTAGGCCGTTGAGGGTCTCTACGGCGTTGCCGACTATCACGGAAGCACCGGCGTCCTCTATCATCGCCAGGGCCAGAGAGTTGTCTTTGCTCAAGAGGTCGACCGTGAAAGCCGGAGAAAAGTCGCCTTCGAGCATCTTGGGACCGATCGCCCGGAAGAGGTTGCTCACGGTAGCAGCGTCGCTCTGCGCCACCGTCTCGTAAAACGTTCGAGGCGATAACCCCACTAAGGCGGCTGCGGCCAGGGCCTCGGCGGTGATGGCGTTGATGGCGCCGAACATCAGATTGTTCAGCAGCTTGATGGCATTGCCCGAACCGGATGCCCCTACGTGGGAGACGTTGCGCGCGATGGTGTCCAAGGCGGGAAGGGCGACCTCCAGATCCTCGCGGTTTCCACCGACGGGCAGCGTCCACCGCCCGCAGGCTTCCGGCCTGCCCAGTATGGGGGCGTCCAGGTAACCGGCACCCGCCTCGGCTGCCATGTCGGCCATACGCCGAGTGGTACCTGGATCCACCGTCGAAGTGTCAGCTACGACGAACCCTTGCGAGGACCGAGATAGCAGGCCGTCCGCGCCGGCGACGACCTCGACGACGTCGCCCGGCCTGGGTAACGACAAGAGGACCACCCTGCACAGAGGAGGGGTCTCCCCGACGGACCCAACGGCTCTTGCCCCGGCATCGGTGGCACGCGTCAGGGCTTCGTCCGATGCATCATAGACGACAACCTCGTGTCCGGCCTCGAGAAGCGCGCGAACTATACGTCCGCCCATCGTTCCCAGTCCGATTACCCCTATCGCCATCGATACCTCCCGTTTCGCCGCCAGATATGCGTTAGGTTACGCGTCGTGCGCTGCCGGACGGCACAAACCCATCCTCGCGGCGCGCCGGTTGCCGTCTCAGTCATGGAACCGAACGTGGACCTGGGGTTTTGAGAGTTCGGGCAAAACCAGCATCTTCGGATCCTTGCCCACGTAGCGGGCCGCGTGCTTGAGGGCCTCCTCGAAGGAGCGCGTCGGTATGCACCCCATGCCGCGCGCGAAGCCGGGTGCCTTGGCGCCGGCGATATAGATGGCCCGCGCCCGCTCAAGCGCGACGCCGCCCATGTAAAGCATCGAGAAGGCGTGGTAGGGATGGTAGCCGAAGGCGTGCCGGAACTTGTGGATGTACTCGGGGCGGTTCGACATGTCGTCCTCGTAGCGCCGCATTTCACCGGTCGAGGCGCAGCGCTGGAATAGGTCGTAGAGTTCCCGGTACGATGGGAACCACTCGTCGTTGAACCACCCATCGCAGACGGAGGCGCAGATCACGACGGCTCCGGGTTTCAAGGCACCGCTGTTCCTCACAACAGAGGACCCGATCGCCTGCAGCATCAGGATCGGATTGGATCCCATTCCGGGCCCGTAGTGGAAAGAGCGGGGCATGCCGAGCACCAGAACGTCGGCCTTCTCGCCCTCCAGCTCGACCTCCGTGCGCCGCGCCGCCGCCGGCCAGGATGCCCGCTCCACCTCTTCCGTCTTGCCGGCGCAGACCTGGAGCAGACGCGACTGGCCGTCGAGGACCGCGTCGACGGCGAAGAATGGCGCCTTCATGGCGTCCTCGATCTTCTTGCCGATGTTAGTGAGCTGGCCGCGAAAGTGGCTCTGCGTCGAGACGGGGACGAAGTCTTCGCGGTACATGGTTGCGGGGGTGTGGTGGCAGCGTATCGAGCGCCAGGTCGTAAGGCCTGTGCAGGGCATCTTGTACCCGCCAGAGTAGCCGCCGTAGGGATTGCCGGTGGTGTGTCCGAGCATGATCGCCAGGTCGGCTTCGAGCACATCCCTGTTCACCTCGGCGACGTCCCCGTGGTCCGTCTCCCCGACCTTGACGATCCCCTCGGGATCCTC
>DASUPX010000437.1:0-5671 GCA_036280905.1 Rubrobacter sp.
CGTTGACCGTCCCGGCCACCTCGTTTATCAACACGGACGAATTCTTGAAGCGCGGCAGGTACGTCCTCGACCGCTTCGAGCACGCCGGCGACCGGGAGACCGATGTTCTGCGCAACGAGGAACGTCAGGCCGCCTTGCACGCTCTCGACCGCGCCACCCATAAACTGGAGCCACCCCTGCACGAGCTGGAGCACACGCTGAACCCGTGGGTGGTTTTCGCCATCATGCCACTCTTCGCCCTCGCCAACGCAGGCCTGACGCTCGGCGGAAAGACCCTGGGTACGCTGGCCGACCCTGTCGCCCTGGGAATCCTGTTCGGGCTGGTCTTTGGCAAGCAGGTCGGCGTGACGCTCTTCTCGTGGCTGGCCGTTAGAAGCGGCCTCGCGGAGTTGCCCGAGGGCATCGGCTGGCGGCACGTCTACGGGGTGGGCTGGCTCGCGGGGATAGGCTTCACCATGTCGCTCTTTATCTCCGACCTCGCCTTCAGCGACGGCGCCATGGTGGACACGGCCAAGCTCGGCATCCTGGCGGCGTCCCTGATCTCGGGCGTGGTCGGCTGGGCGCTGCTGAGGCGCGCGACCACCCTCAACCGACCAGGATGACGTGGACATCTCCGGGCCCGTGCATGCCGACGAAGAGCTCCATCTCGATGTCCCCGGACCGGCTCGGACCGGTGTGGAAACACAAGTTGGCCGGAAGGCCATCTGCGCCGGCGTACCTCTCGATGGCCTCTGGAACGGTTCGTAGCATTCTTTCCACGGGTACGACGGCGACATAGGTCGGCGGCAGCAGCGTGACGCTGCGGCCCATCCCGGGACCTCCCTCCAGCACGAGCGACCCCGTCTCCGCTATGGCCCAGGCGGCCGTGGAGAGCCCGATATCGGCCCGGCCAGCCACCTCCTTGAAGTCCGCAAGCTCCCGCCACACGGCCACCTCGACGCCGGCGTCGCCCAACGGTCCGTCCACCCCGAGCGCGTCGAGCTCTTCGACGTCCCAGCGGATGAGAAGCTCAGCTTCCCTCTCGCGGGCCAGCCAGAGCACGTACTCGCGGGCCTCCTCCCCGCTTCCGACCCTCTTGCCGTGGCCGCCGAGGGCTTCTAGCTCTTCGATGAAGCGGGCCGGGGGGTCCTGTATCGGGTCGCCCTGGCGCGGCTCTCCGGTCCAGGCGACGTCGGGGGCCCTGGTCTCTTTGTAGCGTCCAGCCTGGGTGCGGTGGCGGATGGAACTGAGGAACTCCGACCTTCCCGGCACCTAGATACCCTCATTCCACAACTCGCGGAAGGACTTCGGGGCAAGCGGCGGCATCTCGCGCGATCCGGTCCAGGCTCCCAATGGCCCGGGAAGCGGTCGAATGGAACCGTCCCTCTCCAGAGGTTTCTGGGCCAGGCGGCCCGCCCGGGAGGAGATGTTGTAGAGGGCTGGCCTCTTCATGGTGGTCTCGAAGCCTTTGAAAGCGATCTCCTGCGCCTTGCCCGCTATCCCCTCCTCGACCTGCTGGTTACGTAGCTTCAACAGCAGGTCATGAAGTGGGATACCGACGGGACAGGCCTCCCAACAAGCCCCGCAGAGCGAGGAGGCGTGGGGCAGGTCTTTCGCCTCGTCGTGGCCCTTTAGCAGTGGCGTTATTACGGCGCCGATCGGGCCCGAGTACGTGGATCCGTAGGCGTGGCCGCCCGTCTGCCTGTAGACCGGGCAGACGTTCAGGCAGGCCCCGCAACGGATGCAGTACAGTGCCTCCTCGAACTCCGTGCCGAGCAGTCTGGAGCGGCCATTGTCCATGAGGATGAGGTGCAACTCCTCCGCGCCGTCGAGCTCGCCCGCCTGACGCGGTCCCGTGATGAAGTTGGTGTAGACCGTGAGCTCCTGTCCCGTGCCGCTGCGGGCAAGGAGCCGGACGAAGACCGACAGGTCCTCGAAGCGCGGAACAAGCTTCTCTATGCCCATCACGATAACGTGGACCGGTGGAACGCTGGTGACGAGCCTGGCGTTGCCCTCGTTGGTGACGGTGGCCACGGTGCCCGTCTCGGCGACCCCGAAGTTGGCGCCCGTGATGCCGATATCGGCGGTCAGGAACTTCTCGCGCAGGCGCCTGCGGGCGAAGGAGCCAAGGGCCTCGACGTCAGGCGGCAGTTCTTCACCCGCAGTTCGGGAGAGAACCTCCCTGATGCGCTTGCGATTCATGTGCAGGATGGGTCCCACGATGTGCGACGGCGTGTCGCCCGCGAGCTGCGCGATCCACTCCCCGAGATCCGTCTCCACGATCTCCAGGTCGAGGTCGGCGTAGTCCTCTTCCAACCGCTTGTTTAGCTCGATCTCCTCGGTCGCCATGCTCTTGGATTTGGTAATGACCTTCGCGCCCTTGCTTCGCGCCAGGTCCCCGATGTAGCGAACGACGTCCTCCCCGTCCGAGGCGAAGAAGACGTTGCCGCCGCGTGCCTCCACGGCGTCGGCCATCTGCTCCAGGTAGGTGTCGAGGTGGGCCATCGTCTCCTGCTTTATGCGGTAGGCTCGCTCCCTGAGCTCGGGCGCCTCGGGCAGGGCATCGAGTACGGCGTTGCGTCCGGCGACGGATTTGTGGGTGAATAGCTCGATGGAGTCGTGGAGCGGCTGGTCCGCGACGGCCCTGCGCGCCCTCTCGTTGAAGCCCTCTACCCCGCTGCTGATACCCTCGTCGCGGCGGTCTCTGGTCTCGCGCTCGCGCGACGGCTTCCGGGTCTCCAAGGTGTCAACCAGCCTTTCCGTCGTCGAGTACCTGCGCGATGTGGAGCACGCGGGTGTCGTGTCCCGTTCGCCTCAGGCGGCCCTCCAGGTGCATCAGGCAACTGGAGTCGCCGGAGATGAGGGTGTCGGCCCCGGACTCGTCCAAAGCCTTGATCTTCTCGTCCGCCATCGCGGTAGATACGTCGGGCATCTTCACGGAGAACGTTCCCCCGAACCCGCAACATAATTCTTCGTTCTGCCAATCCAGGAGGTCGAGGCCATTCACGTTCCGCAGAAGTTCGTGCGGCTCGTCGAGTATGCCGAGCTCGCGCCGCTGGTGGCAGCCGCAGTGGTAGACGGCTTTCCCTTCGAGCCGCGCCCCCAGGTCCTCCACGCCCATCACGTTGACCAGAAAATCCGAGAACTCCCTAACGCGCCCGGCGAGTGCCTCGGAACGCCCGCGCTCCTCCGGCAGATCCTTGAAGATAAAAGGATAGTAGTGGGAGACCATGGTGGTGCAGGATCCCGAGGGACAGACCACGTAGTCGAAACGCTCCCGCTCGAACACATCGAGGAAGTGACGGCCCACGGCGCGGGCCTCGTCGAAGAAGCCGGAGTTGAAGGCGGGCTGTCCACAACAGGTCTGGCCCTCCGGGTAGACCACGTCGACGCCGAGCCTGCGGAGCACACGCACCACGCTTACGCCTACCTCGGGCCTGACCAGGTCCACATAACACGGCACGAACAAAGCCACCCTCAAAGGCCATATCCCCTCTCGTCGAACCTTCCCAATTCCAGGCCAGTATACCAACGGAACTACCGGTCCACGTACCGGCTAGCTTGCGCCGCAAACGTCCCCTCTTGACTTTCAGATACCAACAGTATTAATATACTGTTGGTATGAAAGAACGTCTCACACGGGCCCAGAAACGTGAGCGGACGCACGAAGAGTTGGTCTCTTCGGCCGAGCGGCTCTTTACAGAGCGGGGCTTCCACGCCAGCACGGTCGACGAGATCGCCCTCGAGGCCGGCTTCACCAAGGGGGCTGTGTACTCCAATTTCGTGTCGAAGGAGGATCTCTTCTTCGCGGTCTACGAGCGACGAGCTGAAAAGGCGATGGCCAGGATCGAGGAGGTCCTCGGGGAGAACGGGCCTGCGGCCGGTCTGGAGCTTCTGGCCTCCGACGCGGCGATACGGCGCGGCGGCGTGGAAGACGGCTGGCTCGCGGTCTTCTTCGAGTTCTGGGCGCACGTGGTGCGTCGCCCTGAGCTGCGCGACCGTTTCGCCGGGATCCATCGACGCGCGTTGGAGCCGATGGCCGCTGCGGTCGAGCGTTTCGCGCGGGAGCGAGGGATCTCTGATCCGGTCGAGGCTGGTGGACTCAACGTGGCGATGAACGCCATGGTGCTCGGCCTCTCCCTGGAGAGGCTAACGCAGCCCGACGTGGTGGACGTGGGGCTAGGGGCGCGGATGGTACGGCTCGTGCTCGAGGACCTGGAGCGCGGCGGTTTCGTGGGCGCTTCGGAGGATCGAAGGGAGTAGAGATGAAGATCGGCTACCGCCGTCGCCTGGCGGATCTCGCCGGGGGACTGCGGACCCAGCGCGAGTTTGCGAAGCACGAACGGCTACCGTGGGATGACCTCGGACTCTACCAGCAGCGGCGCCTGGAATCGGTCGTCCGTCACGCGGCCGTGCACTCGCCGTACTACAGGGAGCGACTCGCCGGGGTCGTTGACGGAGGCCCTGTGGAGCTATCTCGGCTACCGACGATAGAAAAATCGGAGATGATGGAGCACTTCGACCGGTTGGTGACAGACGGGCGGTTGCGGAGGGACGCGTTGTTGGAATGGGTAGAGGGCCTGAATCGAGACGAGCTCTACCTCGACCGTTACAGGGTCATGACCACGAGCGGTTCCTCCGGGCGCAAGGGGCTCTTCGTGTTCGATCGGTCTGGGTGGCAGGCGATCATTGCCCAGTTCCTGCGCTACAGTGAGATGTCCGGGGTTCGGCCCAGGCTCCCCCGCCGGCTGCGGGTCGCGGCCGTTATCGGCCCATCTCCCATGCACATGAGCCGCCAGGTATCTACCAGCATCTCGGTTGGCATACACCGGGTTCTGACCCTGTCGGTGACGCAGCCGGTCGAGCAACTGGTAGAGCACCTCAACCGCTTCCGGCCCGATTTTCTTGCTGCCTACCCGTCCATGGCCACGCGGTTGGCCGAGGAGCAGCTAGCCGGGCGCCTGCGGCTTACGCTCGGTGGGATGTCCACGAGCAGCGAATTGCGCACGGCCGAGATGACCGGGCGTATGTTGGAGGCTTTCGGCGTGCACCCCTTCGACCTGTACGCCACCACAGAAGGTCTCTGGGGATGCGAGTGCGAGCATCACCGGGGCATCCACCTCTTCGAGGACTTCACGCTGCTCGAGAACGTCGATGGCGCGGGGAGACCCGTGCCGGCCGGAGAGGCCGGCACGCGCCTGCTGGTGACGAGCCTCCACAACCTGGTGCAGCCGATCATCCGCCTCGAGTTGCCGGACGCCGTCACGATAGACCCCGAGCCCTGCCAGTGTGGTCGCACGCTCATCCGTACCCGCGCCGTAGAAGGCCGAACCGACGACGTGCTCTACCTTCCGGCCCGGCGCGGTGGAGAGGTGATGGTCCATCCTCTACAGTTCGGGGTCGTCACGCGCGACCGGGGGGTACGCGAGTTTCAGGTGATACAGGACAGAGAGGGCGTGCGCATACTCGTGGTCGCGAGCCCTGCTGCGGATGACGGGTTGGACCGTAGGCTACGCCAGGCCGTGTCGGGGAAGCTCGCGAAGCTCGGCGTCAGAGAACCGCGCGTCTCGGTGGAACGTCGCGCTGAACTTGCGCGTTCGGCGGGCGGCAAGATGCAACTGGTGGTGGCCGATCCGGGCACGCGAACGGCTTTCCACGGCTGAGTACCTCTACCGCGCCGGGCGACCATCGT